>JAPLKA010000021.1 GCA_026388315.1 Pseudomonadota bacterium
AGCTACCTGATAGCCCGTAGATGGGGTTATTGCATAGTTCTGAGAGGTGCCCTGATTCACAGTGATTGCACCAGAAGGAGTGATTGAGCCGTTTTCGCCCGCTGATGCAGTGATGGTATGAGTGACAATATCGAACGCTGCCGAGATCGTATGGTTTGCGGACACATTAGTAAATGTGTAAGTTGACACCGCACCGACAGAACTTCCATCGACAAGGACATCAGTAATGCTGTAGTTTGTAGCCGGAGTAATCGTATAATGCCGGGAAGCTCCATAATCCGCAGATGCCACACCGGTCGGTGAAATAGAACCGTTCTCGCCCGATGAAGCTGTAATAGTATAGGTGTTAATACCAAACGTTGCCGAGATCGTATGGTTTACGGTTATATCGGTAAACTCATATATACTCACCGCACCGACAGAAACACCGTCAACGAGGACATCAGCTATACTGTAGTTTGCAGCCGGAGTGACTATATAGGTCAGTGAAGCACCATGAGTTACAGATGTCACACCGGTCGGCGAAACTGAACCGTTAGTACCGGAAGAAGCCGTGATGGTATAAGTGATAATATCGAACGTTGCAGAGATCGTATGAGAGACTGCTACGTTGTTGAATGTATACGTACTGACTGCACCGACAGAAACGCCGTCCACGAGGACATCGGCTACCTGATAGCCCGTAGATGGGGTTATTGCATAGTTCTGAGAGGTGCCCTGATTCACAGTGATTGCACCAGAAGGAGTGATTGAGCCGTTTTCGCCCGCTGATGCAGTAATGGTGTGAGTGGCAATATCGAACGTTGCCGAGATCGTATGGTTTGCGGACACATTAGTAAACTCATATGTACTCACCGAAAATAGAGGAAATCCAACCGAAGCACCATCGACAAGAATATCAACAATGCTGTAGTTTGTAGCCGGAGTGATTGTATATGCCTGAGAACCCCCATGAGTTACAGATGTAGAACCCGAAGGGGTTATAGAACCGTTGGCACCCGCAGAGGAAATAATGGCGTAAGTATTAATAGAGAAAGTAGCGGATATAGTATGAGGGGCAGTCACATTAGTGAACTCATATGTACTCACCGCACCAACCGAAACGCCGTCGACAAGGACGTCAACTATACTGTAGTTTGCAGCCGGAGTGATTGTATAGTTCTGAGAACCCCCATGAGTTACAGATGTAGAACCCGAAGGACTGATTGCCCCGTTTTCACCGAATGAAGCTGCAATAGTGTAGGTGTTAATACCGAACGCTGCCGAGATCGTATGGTTTACGGATACATTAGTAAATGCATAAGTTGACACCGCACCGACAGAAACGCCGTCGACAAGGACATCGGTAACGCTGTAGCCTGTAGCCGGAGTGATTGTATATGCCCGTGAAGCACCGTGAGTTACAGATGTAGGACCCGAAGGACTGATTGCCCCGTTTTCGCCCGCTGAGGATATAATTGTGTAGGTTGCCACTTTAAATGTTGCAGATATCGTATGTGAGGCAACCACATTGTCAAAAGCATAAGCTGTTACCACACCCACCGAACTTCCATCTATGAGGACATCCTCAACCTGGTAACCTTCAGAAGGAGTGATTGTATAGGACTGAGAAGCGCCCTGGTTTACAGATGTCACACCGGTCGGCGAAACTAAACCGTTAGTACCGGATGAAGCCGTGATGGTATGAGTAGCAACCCCAAATGTGGCACTGATTGTATGGGTCGCAGATACATCGGTAAAATTGTATGTGTTTACCGCTCCGACCGAAACGCCGTCAACAAGAACATCAGTTACTTTATAGCCTGTGGCCGGAGTGATTGTATAGGACTGAGAAGCTCCCTGATTTACCGTTGTCACACCGGAAGGAGTGATTGAACCATTTTCGCCCGATGAAGCCGTGATGGTAAAACTCTGAACTTCGTAGCGGACAATTACAATACCGGAACCACCATAACCCGGGGTGCCAAAATTATACCTTCCACCGCCACCGCCACCGGTATTGGGAGTGCCATTCTTAGTTTCGTTCCCCCCGCCGCCAATTCCACCCATTGCACCCCAACCGCTTGCTCCACCACCGCCACCGGCGCCGTAATATACAGGGGTTCCAGAGATCGCGGTAGCAATCCCGGGGCCTCCGTGTCCTTTCACCTGCCAATCAAGCCCACTGGTATTGCTACCGGCACCCCCCGCTCCGCCGCCTCCGCCGCTCTGTAGAGAGCAATAGGGGTACCAAGTCATTCCAGAACTTCCCGGAAGGAGTATTCCGCCAGGATTATTCTGGGGAGCTCCGCTTGCTCCACCTGACCCGCCGCAATCGCGATCGCTGCCTGTCCTGCCGTTTCCTCCAGGAGGAGCAGTTATTGATGAAAATGCAGAACTATTTTCCCCCGCGCCTACTGTCACAGATATGTTCCCTATGCTTATTGACAGCGAACCTTGCATGACTCCGCCTCCGCCTCCGCCACCATAAGTATACCCCGAGCCTGAGCCTCCGCCACCCATACCACGTCCGCCGCCGCCAACCACCAGGTACTCGGCGTCTCCACCCCGAGTTACGGTAAGCGTACCGGAACCGGTAAAGGTATGCATTTTATAGTTACCACTATATGTTACCGTGCCGCCCGTGGCGACAACGTAGGTTTTTTCGGTAAATGTAACAGATATTGTATGATTTGCGGTTATATTGGAGAAGTTGTAGCTTGTTACCGCACCGACAGAACTTCCGTCAACAAAAACATCGGCTACTTTATAGCCTGTGGCCGGAATGATTGTATAGGCCTGTGAAGCGCCATAATTTAATGGGGTCACACCGGAAGGAGTGATTGAACCGTTTGCGCCTGAAGAAGCCGTGAGCGTATAGGTAGCTGTTGTGAATGTGGCACTGATTGTATGGGTCGCAGATACATCACTGAAAGTGTATGCGCTTACCGCTCCGACCGAAACGCCGTCAACAAGGACATCTGCTACCAGAAAGCCTGCAGCCGGAGTAATTGTATAGTTCTGAGAAGCGCCCTGAGTTACTCTTGTCACCCCGGTCGGAGAGACTGAACCATTAGCACCCGAAGAAGCTGTGAGCGTATAGGTAACTGTTATAAATGTCGCGCTTATCGTATGGTTAGCAGTCACATTGCTAAATGTATATGTGTTTACTGCACCAACTGATACCCCATCAACAAGGACATCTGAAATCTGATAGCTATTATCGGGTGTAATTGTATAGCTCTGTGAAGCTCCCGAAATTACTGTGGTTGCACCGGGAGGACTGATGCTGCCATTGGCACCAAAAGATGAGAGAATGGCAATGTGTTCGAGTTCATAACGGACAATTACGATACCGGAACCGCCGGCACCGCCTAACGCACTCAGGGCAACAGTCCATCCACCACCCCATCCACCGCCACCGCCACCGCCTCCGGTATTTGCCGATCCGGAAATACCAGCAGAAATAGAAGATCCGTAATATCCTCCTCTACCTCCACCGCCTAAGCCACCAATTCCTGAATCATTGTAGATACAAGCAGCACCACCACCACCGCCGCCTGCATAATATGTAGATACACCAGAAATAGATGAGACTTGCCCGGTTCCGCCATTGATTTTAACGGTACATCCTTCACAATGGTTTGGAGATGATCCAAAAGCAGCAGATGCAGCTCCTCCTCCGCCGCTGCCATGACTATAACCAAAAGAACCTTCTCCGCCGGCGTATCCCTGTCCGGGAACTCCAGTTCCAGTAATTAGTTCATTTCCTATTCCTAAAGGAGGTGCACTTGTATTATTACCAGTTCCTCCTCCTGAACCACCGTTGCTTCCCCTTGTTGCTCCGCCATTTATTCCTCCTCCACCGCCGCCTATAGCGGTTATCGAGTTGAAAACAGAGTTTGAACCATTAGTTCCTTGAGTAAGTGCACTGCTTATTCCGCCACTGCCTACTGTTACCGTTTTGCTTCCAATAGACAAAGAAGACATTCCGTTGAGAAAACCACCCGCACCTCCACCACCACTGGCATTGCTGCCGCCGCCCGCACCGCCGCCTGCAACAACCAGGTACTCGGCATCGCCGTTCTGGGTAACATTCAGCGTACCAGAATCGGTAAAGGTGTGGATCTTATAATTACCATCGTAAGTTACCGTGCCGCCTGTAGCGAACGTATATGTTTTTTCAGCAAAGACGGCAGATATTGCATGGTTTGCATTTAGATTAGAGAAGGTATATGCTGCCATTGTACCAACGCTTATCCCATCTATAAGGACGCTGCTTATTTTATAACCACTATTGGGTGTTATAAAATAAGTTTGAGAAGCACTCTGGTTTTTTGTGGTTACGCCAGCGGGGCTGATAGTGCCGTTGGCGCCTGCCGAAGCAGTAATTGAATAAGCATTAACGCCAATATCGAAAGTAGCAGATATTGTATGATTTGCAGACACATTAGTAAAAGTATATGCACCACCCGTTCCTGCACTTGACCCATCTATAAGAACATCAACAATCCTATAACTATTGGCCGGGGTAATAACATAAGACTGGGAAGCGCCAAAATCTACCGTTGTTGCGCCGGTCGATGAGATTGACCCGTTGTCGCCGGAAGAAGCCGTGATAGTAAATCTTTGGATTTCATAACGAACAATCACAATGCCGGAACCACCATACCCCGGGCTCCCTTGATTTGAAGACCCACCGCCGCCTCCGCCCGTGTTGGCGGTACCCCACCCCCCATTCTGACTCTGATACCCCCCTCTTCCTCCACCACCAAGTCCTCCGGGGTATGGAGTATTATCATAATAACTTTTTCCCCCTCCTCCACCGCCGGCATAATAGGCAGATGTTCCAGAGATCGTAGAAGCATTCCCGTTTGCCCCTGCTCCGTTCGAGGTATTATATACTCCTTTTACACCTCCGGTAGCGGTTATTGATGAAAATACAGAATTATATCCATTGCTTTTTGTAAGTCCACCATCACCTACAGTCACGGCAAGGTTGCCGGTACTAACAGCAAGCGTTCCGCTAAGAACGCCGCCTCCCGCTCCGCCGCCGCCGCCACTGTACAAGTCATTACTGTTGTTACCACCACCACCTCCTGCCACTACCAGATACTCAACATTCCCGGATTCGGTAACGTTCAGCGTACCGGAACCGGTAAAGGTATGAATTTTATAGTTACCGTCGTAGGTAATCGTGCCGCCCGTGGCATCTGTTGCATATGCCGGCAGAGACACAGAAAGCATAAATATCATTGCCATCGCTAAAAGGATAGAGCAGCTTTTAACCTTCGGGTACCCGCCGCTTGCGGGTGCTGAGCCCCTACCCTTTGACCTTTCATCTTTAACCTTCTTCCCTGTCTTTTTCATCTTCTATACCTCCCTGGAATTATAAGCAGTATTACCTTGTAACCGTAATCTCTTTTGTAAATTCGGCTTCTGCGCCGGAATCGTCCGTCGCTTTAAGGCCGATGTTGTATGTGCGTGTCGCCGGCGCCTTGAATGATATGTTACCAGAACCGTTCCTGTAGTCCCTGCCGTCGTCCAGATTCCATTTGTATGAAGAAATCCTTCCGTCCGGGTCAGTGCATTTTGCCTTCAGATACACATAATAGCCCTCACCCGATATGTGGTCGATGGTGCAAGTCGGAGGTTGATTCGGAACCACCGTAATATCAATAAAATCGGTCGCAGCCGCGCCGCTTTTCATGGTTGCCGTAAAGGTAACGGTATGATCTCCCGGTTCACTGAAGGAAGCCCTCAGGTATTCAGACTTCGTGTTTTCAACGGTAACCCCGTCTATCTTCCATACATGGCTTTCAATCCTGTCGAGAGCTGTTTTTCCTGCTATAGTGCTTCTTATGTAGATATCGAGCGGGGCCCTCATGGTCTTGTTCGATGCAGAGACTTTGAACCCGATTTTTACAGGAGACGCGCCAACGGTTATCGTCACATTGTCCGTTATTGTATTGTCATACTGGTCTGTCGCAGTCATCGTTACATTATATGTGCCTATCTTCGTAAAAAGATGATGGACAATCGTATTGTCAGTTGTCAGTGTCTCTCCATCACCGAAATTCCAGTTGTAGGTAATGCGGTACTGAAGCCCCATGATCTTTTTAACCGTATAATCGATATTTAAGGTCACATTGTATGGCCCTAACCCTTCCGTCCTTTTCACATTAATTTTCGGAGCGGGGAAAATGTAGCCCACTGCCGTGATTTTAATCGCTGATGTTTTTAATGTTTCTTCCCTGTGACCATCAACCCATCCTTCGCATTGAAGCGTATTTGTTCCTTCTGCGGTCGGGGTCATCGTCACCTCTCTGCCATCCACAGTAGAGTTATCCGGCAAGATCCATCTCGTAACCACATTCAAGGCACTGAACCGGGCAGGTATCACGGCGGTATAGGTGTACTCTTCACCAACAAATACTGCCTTCTGCCCCGATATACCAACGGGGATTCCGGGAAGTTCGACTGCGTTTACGGCAAATGTTGTCTTTCTTGTCAATTCTGTCCCTGTGAGGATTGTTTCCGCCTCTAACTCATATTTTCCCGGAGACGCGAAGATTGCATTCAGCGTATCCCCTGCCGTTTCCTCTCCGTTGTATCGCCATTTTACCGTGCATTTGGCAGCATCCAGGCATGCCGCCTCCGCTTTATATGTGTTTCCTGTATCAATGTACACAGTTCTGGCGCCCGTTATGACGGGAGCCATGGTCTTCTCTCCTACTACTTTGACAGATTTTGTTACCTCTTTTTTTATCGAAGGCGATTCTATCAACGATGCCACCAAACGTACTGCCATCGTGCCTTCCTTGCCCGCCGTGATATTTGCTGAACCGCCTTTCGCTACCGCACTGCTGCCCACCAGCCAGTCAAAAGCCAGTGTCCCCCACAGCGGCGCATTCCCCTGAACAGTACATGTAAATGATTCTTTCGACAGTATCTGGTCAGGGCACGTTACCTCCGCCGTAATCGGATTGTCCAGGACATTGAGCTGCATTTGCCTGTTCGCCACTATCAAGGGTAATTCCCTGGCGAATGCTTTTACTGTAACGGTTTTTTCCCCGGGGGTATTGAATATAATACCCGTGTGTGTACCCTCCGGGTCACTAATCTGCCCGCCGACAGCACTCCACAGAAGTTTCAGGGTACCTTCCGATGATCCGGCGCTTATGGAGCAATTCACCTGCTGCCCCATATACACCTCTTCTTCGGTACAGCCCGCGTTGTAAACTGTAGGAGGCGGGAACACCACGGTGATGTTTGCCACCTTCTCAATAAACAAAAACGGGGCCTCCTGGATATACATCTTTACCCTGGTGGAATGATTACCTACCGTGCCGAAAAGTGCATTTGCCATAGCCGTGTTGTTTGCGCCTACTATGTTGCCGCCCGCATCGGTATTCCACAGAAAAGAGATTTCCCCCCAATTGGAGGACCCTACGGCAGTGCAGGCTGTCTGCGTGTTCATGTCTGTTGCTGCGGGGCAATTGACGGTGAGAGACATATTCACCGGTGTTACCTCTACCGGGGCATTAGCCGTTATTGTCCTGGACGGATCTTCAATGATACTTACTATCACGCTTACCAGTTTAGTCCCTGTTCCTCCTGTAAAGGCAACCGAAGTTGAGGCATCAGTGGGCGTTCCCGCACTTCCGCCCGGTACGGTCCATGCGTACTTGAGCGTGCCGGCTGCTGCCGAGGCGGATACAGTGCAGGTGCCTGCCTGCCCGGTATGAAGGGAAGCTGGACATGACACACTGTTAATAGTGGGAAGCTGATAAGTAAACGTTGCCGAGATCGTATGGTTCTCGGACACATTATTGAATGTGTATGATGATACCGCTCCGACAGAAACGCCGTCCACGAGGACATCAGCTACCAGAAAGCCTGTGGCCGGAGTGATTGTAAAGGTCTGAGAAGCGCCCTGAAGCACTTTGATTGCACCGGTCGGTGAAATTAAACCGTTAGTACCGGAAGATGCAGTAATTGAAAACAAGGCAGGGTATATTGTTCCAACATTGTAACCGTTTACACTAATGTTGCTATTCGCTAAATTAATATTGTTCACAGTCGGGGTAAATATTTTGATTCTTCCTCCACCCCCGTCAGTTCCTCCGTTGGCAGTAAGAGATCCGCTCACAACTACAGCTGGTGCATCTAATAAGATACCCCCTCCGGATGAACCACCACCAAAACCACCCCTTACATTAACATAACTACTGCTTCCACCGGATGCTCCAGAGTCTCCATTGGCAGTAATACTGCCAGATACTGAGAGATTGCCTGCAGCTTTTAAAAGAATCCCTCCACCACCAGGTTTTCCGACCCATCCAGTACCGCCGCTTGTATTGTTAGACCATCCGCCTCCGCCTCCTCCTCCACCGCCGCTGCCCATATCAATATCATAACCATTACGTGTCCCGTAAATGGGACCTGCACTTCCTCCACCGGGACCGGCGGAGCCTCCTGCTCCGCCACCGTTATAACCTGTTCTGCCAAATCCTCCATGACTGCCACCGCCTCCGCCGCCGCCGCCATCCCCGGGCCAGGCATCTGAAGATGATGACCCGTTACTTCCTTTGCCGCCGCCGTGCAAGCCGCCGGCGCCTCCGCCTCCCCCTTTATATGTAAGGTTACCAAAGGTTCCACCTGCACCACCGGCATATCCTTTGAGGTCGCCATTAAGGGTTCCAGCAATATTTATCGTTACTGCATGTATTTCCAGAAGTGTCCCAGCTTCAACATTAACAGTGGTTCCTGCAGGAATAGTAAATGTTCCTACATTGATATATTTCCCGGTCAATGTCGATCCATTTGCCGGAGTAAAATCAGCGCCTGCATAATCAGTATCTCCATAAACCGGCAGAGACACAGAAAGCATAAATATCATTACAATCGCTAAAAGGCTGAAGCAGCTTTTAGCCTTCGGATACCCGCTTGCGGGTGCTGAGCCCCTGCCCTTTGACCTTTCACCTTTAACCTTCTTCCCTGTCTTTTTCATCTTCTATACCTCCGTGGTATTATATGCGGTTATCATTGTCTTGCAGACGTTCCCATCTTTATCTGCTGCCCGTATATCCCCGCTATTGGAGCACATTTTCCTATCAGAAAAAGGCGTAGCCGTATTTAGGCCTACATCGTTGGCCTTTGATTTCCTTGGGGTTTCAAACCGGAGAAATACATTGGTCAGTGCCCCATTAGGCAAAGCTTCATCAGTAGCGGCATTCGGGACAACAAGCCGTAATCTGTCCGGATAATCCGGCATATTAATCGTTTCTGCAGTCGCAAAATTAAGACAGCAGGCAAATATCAGCATGATCGTTATGCACAACATTGCCCGTCTTCTCTTTAAGACCCCGGTTGTGTACCTTTGTTCCTTACCCATACATCCTCCTTCACATAAATTGACATTAACGTATTACTATTTGCTGTATTACTACCTGCCGGGGAAGTAATAAGCATTCAGATAATTCGCACACATCAGGGAGGAATCATGATAGTAACAACAGGATATATTGACCACAGGGATATAAAAGAATACTGCGGGATCGTTACCGCAAACCTTGTAGAAGGTCTCAATTTCGCCAGAGATTTTTTTGCATCTATCAAAGATTTTACCGGCGGACGAATTGAGGGCTATGAAAAAATGCTCGGCAGATGTGAGGATGAGGCATTTTCGCAACTGGCTCAGAACGCATCGCAGGTCGGCGCTGATACCGTCATGGGCGTAAGGTTCAACCTCGGCATATTCTCTCCCCACGAGAAGGGCACCGTGATTGGTATTAGTGTCTATGGGACAGCGGTTAAACTGAAACAAGGCAACGCTGCAATAAAATGCCATGATGGAGGGAGTTACGACAGTCAACCGGACAATACAAGCCGGAAAGAATTTGTCGCCCCTGTAAGCGGAATCGGATTCGAGTGGGGCAAGTAAGAACGACCTGCTATTACCTGTATTTAATCTCTGCCCTTCTGTTGGCTGACTTTTGATCACTTATGTAGCAGCATTTCCCCTTCCCTTCAGTCTTTGCGTCGGTCTTGAGATACTTCTGGACGGTTTTCGCCCTTCGAAGCGCAAGTTTATCGTTGTATTCCTTCTGTCCGGCATCACATGTATACCCTGTTACGGAGACCTTTTCCTTCGTTGTAATGGCATCGAGCTTTTTCTTCTCCTGCGGTTTGAGAGCGGAGGAATTGAGGTCGAAACGGACCGTCTCGGTCTGTTCTTTTTTAACCGGAGGCAAAAGATCTTCGGGTTTGATTGTAAACTTCTTTATTTTTTTAACCACGGGCTTGATATAGGGAGTTTTCGGTACAACCACTGGCTTATCAAGTGTTACCATGAAGGTGTCTCCCTTCTCGTAGCGGGCGATCTTTGCCTCAGCAGTTATATCGGCTGTCGCCTGAGAAACAGCAAGTAAAGCAGCACACAATACGGTAATCATTTCTCCCTCTCCTTTATTTCATCCTCAAGGACTTTTGTAATCGCCACGTCTATGGTATCCCCCTGTTCGAGGTATTTTTTAATGGCGGTATACTCATCAGCTTTTGACGTATAGAGCAATTGCGTGAACCTGTCCACGATCAGTCGTCCCACCGTCACGCCGACAGGGGTGTAGACAAATATTTCCGAGAAATTCCCGTGTTCGGTATGGACACTGCTCAACAGTTCATACAAGCCCTCCGTCAAAGAGACCCTTCCCGACTCCTTCAGCATCTTTATGGATTCAGGTCTCTGCCGGAGCAGGAACATGAAATCCGAGTTCTCTACGATGGCAACACCGGCAGGAATCCTGTAGAAGTCGTTTACGCTCTGCGTTATCGAATAGCAGGCCCCTTTATATTTTCTGAATCTTCTATATGCCGTTTCCATGAAATTGGCTGTGTTGCCCCCTGTGAGCAGATCCCACGCCTCGTCAATAATCAGGAGCTTATATTGTTCCCTGTCCATCATAGCCTGCTGTATCTGAAAAATAAGGGACAACAGCACGACCTCCTGAAGGTCCTTTTTCGATTTGAGTTCTTCAAGTTCCATGACAACCAGGTCGGCCTCTGCCCTCATTGTTGCCGGTCCGTCAAAATATCCGGCATATGCCCCCTGTGACGTATAGGAATAAAGCCTCTTTGAAAGCGAGATTGCGATCGGTTCATCTTTTGCTGCCAGATACGTGGCTACATTGGTGATAGTCATGTCGTTGCCGTGTATGAGATACTGATCCTTGATGGCCTCTTCGATATATGCCAGCGACAGCTCATCGAGGGCATTCATGGATACCATCTGAGCAACAATAGATTTAAGAATAGGCATTTCTTCGTCGATATTCCGCACCCCTGTGAACGGGTTGAGACATACGTTCGAATGTTCGCCGAACACCATGAACTCTCCGCCACAGAAATTTGCGAGCTTTTCATAGCTTCGCCCCACGTCGATTACCCATATCTTCGCCCCCACTGAAAGATAGGATGTTATCAGTTCATTCACAAAAAATGATTTTCCTGCTCCGGTAGAGGCAACGACTATGCCGGAATAGCCTCCTGCGGGGTTGCTGAAAATGTCAAAGAACTGTACCTGCCCTCGCCTGCTTATCAGGTGAAGAACGGGATTCCCGAAACCCTGCCAGTCAGAGGCAATCGGAGCTATCTCCGCTATGTCGGATGCCTTTAGAGTCTTTTTCCGCCTCAGGTCTTCCTGCGCATCTTTCAGATATCCCATCGGGAGCGATTGCAGGAACATCGGCAGTGTTATGTAGGTATCAACCTGAAGGATGAAGCCGAGAGTCCTGAATAGCTGCAGGCAGCGACCGGACATCGATTCAAGCTCTTCCGGCGAGTCTGCGTAGATCAAAATGTTCATATAGCCCATTACAGGGGAATCGCCTGTTTTCATGGACTTCAAAAATGAATCCTGCCCCTGCTTCTTTTCCGCGAGGTCGGGAAGCCACTTTGCGAGCGGTCCGAACAACTGGTACGAGGTGGCAACGGCCTTCTTCTGGACGGCATCTATCGCCTTCACCCTGTCCGGATACTCCGTGTTCAGCGTGATAATAAAAGGACATGGCATCTGTCTCACGTTGTCGTATAAGCTTCCCACATAATTAACCGTATCGGCGATGTCCCACTTTTCCGGGTACTGCTTAACGGTAAAACTTCTCAAATATTTGCCGTCAATTTTGAGATAATCCTTTTCTACAAAGATTTCCGTATCACCGTACACGACCTGTTCCCTTATGATAGTCTTCGCATCGTAATGCTGCACTTCATCGTGGTTGTGTGCAGGATTCAGCATCTCTGATATTAATGTGACAAACTCATCGGGGTACATATCCCTCGGATTAAGATGGGCGGTACTTAACGCCTGAACAACGGTCGGTTTTATTCTCGACGCAATCTTCATTCCCTGTTCAAAACCATTGGGCGTTGTTTCGCAGGGGACAATACATGACACTACATGCCGGAAGTTTCTCGCTCTGAAGTCGTAGCCCTTCAGCATGGATTGCTTTGCGCCTGCTACGACATAATCCCTCTTCCTCCTTGCCGCCTCGATAAGCCCCCTCTTTGTGGTTCTGTTCTCCCTCAAATGAGCATAGGCATCCATTTGATGGGTCACTGTCGGCGAGGCATAGATGGTATACTGTACGGATGTCCCGGGCGGAAACTGCTGATAGTAAAGCCCTTTCAGGGCATCCGACGTCGTGGCGCCTCCCCACGCCTGAGAACACTCATAAACAAACCCCACGCCGCACGAGAGCGTATACACTTCGTTATTGTCGTCGTATGTATAGTATGGCAGCAGTTCTGATAAAGAAAACCGCTTTAACAGTTGCTTGTGTATTTTTAATATGTCCATTTCGTATCCCGTTTTATTTTCAGATATGGCAGGGGGTGTCGGGGAAAGCGGCCCCCGCCGTATCTGTTTAGATTAACCGTATTTGCTTAGATTAATGATGTTACAACAGCGTCAATGATCGTAGGCGTATAGTTGACTGCGAGAGCCGTGCTGATACCCGTTACAACGGAAATGACCGACTGTTTCACAACACCCATTGCGATGCCGACCAGAAAAGCGCCTGCCGCGATTGTCTTGCCGAGAGCGCCGGTAGACCAGCCGGTCAGCGTATCGTATATGTCGGTAAATTCTGTACCGCCTGTTCCCGCATGAGCGGATATGGCCCATACCAACACCATACAAAAAAACATAACTGCCGGTGCTGTGAGTGACTGTAAAAAACCTTTTGTCTTTATTTGAACATTTTTTTCCATAATTGCTCTTCTCCTTCTTTTTTAAATTTTGTTTATTGCAACTATAAGCTTGTAGAAATCCGCCCTTCCCCGGTAGAGCCCGAGCAGATAGGACGCGGTGTTTTCGATAGTTGCATCGTCTCTCAGATACGCATCAAAAGACATCTTCTTCCCCGAATACCTTTTTCTCAACTGGTAATTCTTTCTCAAATATTCCGTCACCTCCCTGCCTAATCTGTTTTTAATTTCTGTATAGGTAAGCTCCTCTATGGCGGCAATCTCTTTATAGAACGGCGCGCCTGCATCGCTCTCTGATAAAATTGCCATTATGAGTCTTCTCACTCCGTACATGTCATTCCGGTATTACTTCTTCTTGGATTTTGCAGGCATCATTCTGACAACCGGCGGCAGGTTCCGGTGATGTTTTCTCAGCTTCTACGGAGGTATCTTCTCTGTCACTCTCTACAACGCTCTGCCTGTCAGCGCTGGGCTGTCCGGCAGCAAGAGAACGCACAGTAAACGGTGGTTGCTTGCCCGTTGCTGATTTCTTCTGAACTGTCTTGTCCTTTTTGTCCTTTATTGCTGCCGATTTCTTATTCCCGGGTGTTGATGCGCCTTCTTTCACCAGAGAAGCTCCGAAGGTTTTTGTGGGTACCTGCCCGGAGAAAAACTTCATCATCTGTTTGTTGGCAGGTGATTTTTCACCGATAATCCACCTGTTTCTCGGATCCGATATCTCTGAGAACACGTAGCCCCCCTGATTGAGATCACCTTCGTCATCCTCCCAGGGCGCTATCCAGATTCTCACAATCTTCGAGGGGATACGGAGAGGTATCTGCCTGTCCTGTTCAAGTTTCTTTGTAATACTTACCGCCGGGGAATCTGTGCCGGAACCCGCATCCTTTTCGTCCTTTGCATGCTTTGTCCTCTTTAATCCTATTTCCCCATCGATAGCCCGCTGGTAAATATCCGTAACAGATTTACATTTAATGCCCGACTCAGGTGCAGGGCACGAAAACTGCGCCGATGAACAACCGGTTGCAATAAGGGCAAACAATACTGCCGATGCGGCGAAGAATGCTTTGATTTTTCTCACTTTACCGTCTCCTGTGCAATCTTTGCCAGCTTATCTTTTATCTTCTCAGCCGGTACGTAACCTACGATACTGGAGCCGTCCTCGAACACTATCGTTGGCAGTCCGGTGATACCATTCTTTTTCGCGAATTCTATGTTTGCTTCGAGGGGTTTTGCGTTGCAGTTCCCTTTGGTTGTGACCTGTTCTCCTTTATATATCTTTTCGAGCGTGTCAACGCTTCGAGCGCACCATACGGCCTGATCGTTCCGTTTATCACCGAAAAACGGAGTAATCAGGAGGTACACCGATACATCGGTCAGTTTTTTGAGTTCCCCTGACAGTTTCTTGCACCAGGGGCAATCTGACGTGGTGAAAACCGCTATCTTCGATTTGCCTTCCGACATCTTTATGGCATTTTCTAAGGGAATGTCTTTGAAATTGATCTTGAACGCTTCCTGTCTTCTCTGTTCGGTAACGTTTTTCATCCCGTCTACCTCGAAGATGTTGCCCATGACCGCATATTTCTTGTCTTTTGTGAGATAGAAGATGATGTTACCTGACGCTGCCACTTCGTACAGTCCCAGTTCGTTGTTGTAGATGATGCTTTTAATGGTAAAGCCCGGGATTGATATGTCGTTTTCCGGTTTTTGTATACCGGGAGCCACACCGATATCCGCTGCATAAGATATGGAACCCGACACAAGCACCATAACTGCTATGAGAACTGCCGCTGCCGTTCGATTCATCCGGTTTATCATTTTTTGTCTCTCCTTTTATTTTACGTTTGACGTCTTTACTTTTTTAGCCTGGGATGCATCCGCGGTCTCCTGATGTTTGCCCTTATTTTCCTGAGGAGTCAGCTTTCCGCCTTTTATTATTACTATTTCTACCTCCCTGCCGGGATCTATCTCTATGACCGGATATATTTGTTCCGCCAGTTTCAGGTAATAATCCGATACCCTGGCGAGGGCGCTTCCTGTACCGGAAAGCCCCGCTCCTAACGCAACATCTCCGAGATCGGGCATAAGTGTCGTCATCTTCCCGTCCTGTTTTGTTACATTTACGTAGCTCATTGCCGTTTGTGGCTGTAAGGCAGTCCCCAAACCCGAGAGTATACCGGTGATGATTGACATGGCAATCTGCCTGCCCTGTTTGGTTATCACCTTGCCCCTCATCCCCAGTTTGCCGTCTTCCCCCATGACCTGCCCCTTGAGAGACACCTCCCACGGCGTACCGTCATTCTTAATACAGGAAAGGGTCTCAGTCCTTATGTACGCCCTTTCCTCGACCATGTTTCCGTAACCGGCCCCGATAATGAAACATTCCTTTAAATCCATCCTGAAACGGTTCGGCAACAACGAAAGATCAGACAGCATCATGAGAGTGGGGTACGGTTCTGACTTCGCGGCAAGCGAAGTAGGAACGTCCATTCCCGAAAGAATGACGGCTTTCGTGATGCTTCCCGTCGGTATCCACACGGAATCATCCCGTTTTGTTTTTTTATCCTGTTTTGATTCGCTGTTTTCCTTGTTCTCCCATGTACGGATTGAGCCACTTGAGCCACCTGATTTATCAAGCTGCTTTTCGCTGCCGCCCTTACCGGGAGACTTACCTGGAACATGCATATCCTGTTTGTCCGTTTTTTTCGTTGAAGGCGGAGGTACCGGCGGAACGCCCGGGGTTTGAGCCTTTTCCTTTTTTACCGCATGTGTTTCTGATTTTTCTGTTTTTTTTGTCTGATCCATTTGCTGCCGCAGTTTAGTCATCTCCGCCCTTAATTCCTCATTCGATTTTTCAAGGGCTTTGATGTTTTGTCCTTCCGCGGCTATCCAGAGGTCCTTTTCCACCTTCTCCGACAGCACGGAGTATTTCCTGTCTTTTTTTGCCGACTCTTTTACCGCCGCGTTTCTTTTGCCTGTGAATGACACACCCACGATAATAACGAGCAGCACCGCCCCTAAGATAACCAGTATCTTAATCCTCTGTTTCTGCTTGATGGTTAAATTTTTTAACATTTCCATTTTTGTCTGCCTTTTTAAAAACTATGTTTTAAGATATATTACTTACTCTCGGATGCCTGTATCACCTGGTACACCTTCCACGCATATTTTCTCCCCAGGACCTTATTCCCGGAGTTGTAACATCCGACCGCATCCCACGTGCACCCGTACCTGTCCATGCACTGTTTCAGTATCCACGCACCCGTCATCACATTGGTACAGGGATCCGATAGTTCCATCCACCTGTCGTGTCCGATTGTTTTGTACCAGCTTGAGTTGATCTGCATGACACCGTAGTCAAATGTCCCGTTTGTGTTCCTGTTGATTGCATGCGTGTAAAAGTTGCTTTCTACCTTTGCGATAGACCACAGCAGCAAGGGATTTATACTATATTTCTCTCCTGCCTCTTCGAAGCAGAACGCATACCCCTTGAGAGGTATAAAGACTAAAATGATAATGATGACAGCGGTGATTGCATATTCCGCGAAGGAGCCAACCCTGAACAATCTTGCGCCAAATGATTTTTTAAAGGGATTAAAAAGCGGTACACGTCCGCATAGCGCATCCTGGACGATATGCAACATGCAGCCTATGAGAAAATAGAATATCACGGTGAAAAATACATCAGTTCCACCGGACAGGTTTTTTATTGCCAACGTTAAATCGCATACGCCCCAGAAACGATATTTCAGGATTGCATACACCGCAAACAGGGCTACGCCATATATGACCCACCAGTGAGAGAGCTTCCTATGCCTGGAAGGTGAATATCCGAACTCCACCGCATCGGGATATACACTCCCCGCGGCTGAAACGACCGCCCCGGGAATGTCTCCTGTTACCGAATGAACCAAAAACCCTGTGATTAGTTTGTGATTGAACCATTTCATCATAGGAATATTACTTTTTGTTTTCGGCAAAAAAGAGCTTGACATTAGTACCATTAGTGATACTATTATAAGTAACGCATGGGCAAAATAGACGATATTGTTTCTCAGATGGCGGCAAGCCCGGATAATGTCCGTTTCGCCGATCTGTGCAGGGTGTGTGAATATTATTTCGGCAAGCACCGACAGGGCGGCAGCAGCCACAGAATTTACAAAACCCCATGGGAAGGTGATCCCAGGATTAACATACAGAATAAAAAAGGAAAAGCAAAAGACTATCAGGTAAGACAGGTATTATTGGCAATAAAAAAACTGGAGGTAGATCGTGGCTATAAAAAATGATCATTATACATATAGAGTAACCTGGTCTGAAAATGACAAGGAATATGTAGGCCTGTGCACAGAATTCCCCAGTTTGAGCTGGCTCGCCGGGAGCCCCGAAGCTGCCCTCAAAGGAATACGCAAACTGGTCGAAGATGTTTTAATAGATATGGAGAAAGAAGGAGAAATCATCCCTGAACCAATTGCCTGCAAAAAATATAGCGGCAAGTTCATGGTGCGGGTTCCTCCACATATCCACCAAAAACTCGTTATTCAAGCAACAGAGGAAGGCATCAGTCTGAACCGCCTCGTTAGTTCAAGACTTTCGTAAACTTTTTCTACATAAATTATCTTCTGCATAAAAAAAGCCACTAACCTTTTAAAGTTAGTGGCTTTTTGATGGGTCTATCATCACCTTATCCTACTGGCTTGCCGTAGTCTCCCTTGTCATATCACCTCCTTTTTTATCTATGAATGTTCTCGACAATCAGATCGCATACGTTATCATCCTTTGTATCAAGGATGTAGCCGTATGCGTTCAGTCCCGTAAGAATCGTCACCATTTCTTTTTCTATGAGAATTTGCACAAGGTCGGGTATCCATTCACTCGCCACAGGAATCAACCTCTTCTTAAAAAACTTTTCCCATGCGGAGTCTTCTTCCTCCGGTCTGAAAAATACCACAGCTTTTTCATTAAGTGATTCTTCCCAGGTAACTGCGTGGTACTTCCCGTAGCCGATTTTTTTACTCCTGTACCGGAGTTTGTTCGACCATCTTCTGCTGATCGCCTTATCTCCCACCGTCACGGTACAAAACTGTGCCAGCGCCGCAAAGATGCCGCGGCACTGTATCTCCGAACCCCACATGGAAAGAAACACGGGTTCGTAGTTGCCACCGCCACAGGATGGGGCACACAGGTACATGTCCATGACAGTTTTAATCCCCTGATACTCCACCGCGATGATGGTTTTAGTTTGTTCTTCAGTTATTTCAATTTGCTCAGCTGTAGATAACATTCACGCCCCCTTTTATTAATATTCGCTCGGGAGCAAACAGATGTATCCGTTGCCCTCTTTTGTCAGATAGAATTTAAGGTTTTCCGTTAAATCGGTAAGCGGTATTTTCTGGGTCAGAATGGAGTTGTAGTTCCCGTCCTCAATTTCCACTATACCGGCTTTATTTTCACTAATGTGAAACTTCACTACAAAAAACCACTCTTTGAACTCTTCACAAAAACTGTCGAGCCTCTTCAGATAGCTCCCGATGACATCGGCAAGCCAGAAGCATTCCAATTCCCGGAATACATACACCGCTCCGTCGGTTGCGAGCAGGCGCGGCGTCAATGTTACCCTATGGTAGGATTCGGTGCCGTAAAAACCATCCGGACTGAAATATTTAATCCCGTTTTCTTTTAATGCTGTGTTATTTGGCATATACCCCTCTCTTTCCGAACGAGGCCGCTATAGTATCGAATGACACATACCAACGGTTTTCGTCTTTTACGACCCCGTTTTCAGATTTTAGTATTTTTGTTACTGCTGACGATTTTTTGTAGCGTGAACAATCATCGCAGTAGAGTGCAGCTTCGTCCCTGATGGCTGCCCTTTTGAGGCAGGATGCATATCTCACGCAATCGTAGTACCGTTTAGGAGGCATTTTCTTTGCCATACCTTTTCCTCCTTTTTATTCGATTTTATTGTTTCTTGCTTACGCGTGGGTGAAGGAGCGAACGCCCCTCAGATTTTTTACCTGGTATCTCGTGATACTTCTTGCCGCTGATTTTGCATCAGCTATCGCTGCATCGTACCCGCCGATATACCCGTAACAGGATTCGATTACTTCGTTCTCGTCCTTTACGTGGTATCCATACACGTCGCCGCTCAAGTAAGAGCTATATTCCTCAACCTCCCCTGCCAAAGCGGCTTTTGCCTTCGCCAGGATTTCTCCGTCAACCTTCCTTACCCCGAAATAGTTCCGTATGTCGGAGTATGTGGCATATATCCACCCTACCTGACCGGAATCCCAGTGGCAGTTAAACGGGTGAGTGGCTAAAGTTAAACCACTGTGATCATACAGGTATACCGGGAGCACAACGGTCTTTGCCTTTGTTTCCGTCAAAAACGCCCGGAACTCTCCCGGTGTGCCAAATTCATGGTTGTCGCCCAGGCGGTGCCGCCTGTGCCAGCAGACCATTTTGCCGAGGTTGTCCGATTCACGGGGGCTTTCCGGATATTGGTCTGTGATTACTTCGATTGTTAATCCTTTGTACGTTAATTTCAACATCGTGAATCTCCTTTTTTTTCACACAACATGGGTATTCGTGAATTATTGTCGTAACATCTTCCGCGCTCAACAATCCTATCGAGCGTTATTTTTTCGAAGACAACGTCTTCGGTCAAGTCCCATTCACTTTGTTCCTGCCGTCTTCTTGTATTTCTTGTTCCGCGATGTCTCTTCGGGCAAAACAGGGGGCTTTCCGGATATTGTTCTGTGATTGCTTCGATTGTTAATTCTTTGTATGTTAATTTCAACATCGTGAACCTCCTGTTTTTCACACAACGTCGTACCATCTTCCGCGCTCAACGACCCTGATGCCTGATACATAGGTATCGAGCGTTATTTTTTTGTTCTTGCCGTCTTCTTCTATTTCGTGCTCCGTCCTGTCTCTTCGCGTGAAGCATTTAAAGATGACATCCTCTGTCAGCCTCCCGTTTAGGACCCCGCTCATCAAAAGCGAGACGAGATGACCTTTCTTCAAAGGAAAGATCGGTGACAGAACCCTGCTGATTTCATCCTCCGTACCCTGGAGAGCGTTTGTTATGTCTTTTATGGAATCATCTCTGAGCAAGACGATCTCTTCCTCTGTCATCCCTTTGAGTTCGAATACTGTCGGTTCTTTTCCGGATGGGATTGTGTAACGATAATCACCTTCGGTATCCTCTATGAAAGGATATTCCGTCGGGAAAGCACTGCCTTCGCTTTCTTTCTCTGCCTTCACGCCGAATAGTGCGACCTGCTTGAAAACGGGATATTCGTCCCGCGTGAACCTGTACACCCTTATGTCGGTGTACCTTCGTGTTATAAAGCGCACCACCTTCGGGTTCTGAAGGATATGTTCAGGTACGAGATATATAAGAAGCCCTCCCGACCTGAGCCAGTTGTGAGCTTTTTGGAGGAACAGATATTCCATCCGTTCTCCCTTCTCATATTCGTACGGGGGGTTGAGCCAGAGAAGCGAAAAGCATTCTGCCGGTCTGACGACCGAATCGTAAATGCTCCCGCAGAGAGTTTTGATACCGCGGGCATCGGATGCCCGCTCCCTGTTATTGTCAAGCTCAATGCCGTACATAGGACATAATTGTTCTCCTGCCCGGTACTTCCAGGGAGGGTTATCTCTCTCAATGAGAGCCATACTTGCGATTGCCTCACCCTCTCCGCAACATGGGTCAAGGAGTATGGCATTGTTGTTAATCCGTACCTTCTCTTTGAGCCATCTTAGTGTATCGGGCGGGGTCTTGTAGTACCCCATTTTTATTTGGGACGCTAACCTTGCCATTTTTGAGCCTCCGTATTTATTGGTTTTGATTTATAGATAGAAGGGATCAGAACAGTTCGAACTGAACCATTTTGCCCTTTAGTTCTTTTTCAAGGTCGCCATATCTGACAGACAACCTCGACATTTTTCTCTTGCCTTTCTGCATCACCGACACGTTGATAACAACATCATCGTTGACAGTAGTTGTTTCACGCTTCTTTTCTGCAGTTGTTTCACCCTTCTTTCCTGTGGTAAGTTCCGTAAAACTGGTCTCCTTGTTGCCTATCTCAAGCGAAGCCTCGATTTCTCTTTTCCTCATCTGACTCCACACCGCTTCGGCGCCTGTGAACGGTTTTCCTTCAACAAGGGCGTTTGTCAGTTCCTCTATTATGGAGCCACCGCCAATGTTGTATTGCGCTAACCCTTCCGGCATGTCGCCCTCAATCATAAAGGCAACCTCCGTTTTTTTAGCCGTCAAACAAAGAGCGGCTTCCTGCATTGTACCGGAGTAACAGAGGTAATAGACATTCACAGGCTCTTTCTGTCCGATGCGCCACGACCTTCGTGCAGCTTGCCGTAGTGTAAAGATGTTATACCCGACCTCGAAAAAAACGATGGTAGGGAACTGCACGAGGTCTAAACCAACTTTCACCAGTTCAGGGTTTGTAATCAGCACATCGTAATCGCATGCGTTATCGTTGATCCACTTCTCCCTCTTTTTGGGTTCGATGGATTCAGGAAGGATGCCTGCACGGTATCCCTTTTTCTCAATGATTTTTATGAGCCTCTTCCTGATATCACGTTTGCCGGTGAATACGAGATACACCAGCACTTTTCTTTTCTTTTTTCTCTCCTCAGTGATAATCCTCAGAAGTTCCTTCTCTTTCGGCAGAAGGTCGCTTCCGATCTCAACCATGGGCGCAGTAACGACCTCGCATACCTCGCCGTAGCGGTCTCTTATGGGAACCTCTTCGGGATAAACCACGCAGGAATCAGGATAACATAACAATGATTGGAGCATCCCTGCCATTGCCCTTCGCCCGTTGCGTCGCACTGCTGCAGCCATATCAGTTTCCAATATCCCATATTCCAACTGCTGATGACTCATCGGCATCGTCACAACATACTCGTCGTATGGAGGTAGACTTTCGACAACGTCAGCGAGCCTGATAAAGCAGGATTTATCGAGAAAATACTTCCCGACAACCTCAGGCGAAACACCTGGTCTCTTTCTTATGATTTTGTTTCTTTTATTTTGGCGACCGAATGTGTGTGACTCGTCATCAAGCGTTTCCACTTCTTCGAGAACACCGTAATTTCTTTGCCAGTTCTCAACTCCCTGGTAGCCGAAGGTTTTAAGGTGTCCCGGACTGAGACGATACAGCAGATAGAATAAGTCGTCTGCATACCCGCCGTTTAATGTTCCGGTTAATCCCAGAAAGTATTTCGAGCAGGATACAAGCATCCCCATCGCGTGTCCCTGCAATGAGTCTCCCGCCTTGTACTCGTGGATCTCGTCCAGGATCACCATATCAAATTTTCCCTTTAGATATCGCTTGATATATTCAGCGGGTGCATATCTTTTAAGGCTTCTGTCGGCTTGCCAGAGCGGTGAATCGCAATTGTGGCACTTGCATTGTTTTTTCTCAAGTTGACGAATCTCCAACGGTTCGCCTTCCTTGTCCACCGCCATTTTTCCACACGATGGGCAAAAAGGCCATTCATGATTCTTTTTTAAGAGGTACGCAGGTCTCCAGCGATAAGACAGCTTGGCTCTCTCTTTCGAGATCACCCAGAACTCAAAAGCTTCCGGGGGTAATGCGTGCCGCAGCCGTTGCAGTTTTGTGATCGCTTCTTTTACCGCAAGGTCAACTATCGTCGCCCATGGGACTGTTAATGCTATTTCTCTTTTCCATTTCTCAACAAGATGCGGTGGCGATACAACGAGAACACGAAGGGGTTTTGGCGACATATGCACGATAGAATTCGCAATCGTTGTTTTGCCGGTTCCCATCTCCCCGCAGACAAACAGCTTTCTCCTGCCAAGGTCGAACATAGCCTTGGCCATGCCTTTTATGATTTCTGTCTGTACCGGGAATGGTTTTCTGAGGAGAGAAACAATTTTTGGCGATGGTGCAGCGGTGCGGTCCGGCTGGTATACAGGCCTTAAATCCTGTTCCAGCCTTTCAACGAGCTTATTGTGGTATTTCTCCACGAAATCCTTCAGGTTCATGGATTCCTCCTTTTTTTGATGTTTTTTGAATCTTATGTGTTTATAAGGGGTGACCCCTTAAAACTACTAAGGGGTCGTGTGTGAGGGGATTATGGTAAGTTTCACTTAATGACGTTTTCGAGAGATCTACTGATGACTATTTTACTTATATTACTTCTTTGCATTGTTTTTCTCTCCTGATGTTTGAGTACCCAGTTTTATATTCACACATGCCTCAATGATTCCGAAAAGCTAACCCCTAAAATGGGGTGTCTACAAAATTGTCTACAAATTATTGGACAAGATTAATTTTCCGATAAGGTTTTAAAAATGACTAAAACTTGTAAATTTTGGATTTTACTATTTTACAGACAGGTATGGTCAGATTTTCAAAAAATGCATATTTTACAAGTTTTAAAGGAGGCAACAGATGCATGATAAGGGGTGACCCCTTCCAACTGCTAAGGGGTCGTGTGTGAGGGTATACGTAATACTTAATAACTATTTTATATTACTTCTTTGCATTAGGGAATGGCAAATTTTTCTCTCTTGATACTTGCGGACCTTTCTCCTCTTCTGGAGCTTGTGTAGCTTTCTCGCCTGATGTTTGAGGACCTTTCTCGCCTGGAGCTTGAGGACCATTGATTAACTTCTGTATCTTTTTGTTTATATCCAGCATGGCCGTGTTCACTTCGTTATGTATCGCCGCGAGCTTTTTAACCTCTTCGTAGCTGGATATCGACTGTAGTTCAAATATTTTCTCATTGAGCACTTTTATGCCCGCAGCCAGTTGACCGATTTTCTCATCACGCGGAACCAGGCACATTGAAATTTTCCTGTTAGCGAGCAATAATTTCTTCTCTTTTGAGTCGTTCACTTCCCTCCATTTTTCAGGCTTGAACGAATGCAGGCTCGGGACATTCGACTTGATGCTTTCCCACAGTTTATGTACCGTATCATCCAGTTCTTTGAATACTTCGACGGCATCTTCGTATTTGATTCGGAACGCAACCTGCCTTTTCAGTTTATTTAATTCCCTGTCCAGACCGGTAAGGTTGATGACAAGCTCAATCCCCATACGGCCTCCCACAGGTATAATAAATATGCTGTCCGGTTCGAGCGCATCGCTCAGTTTTCTTTCAAACCGTTTTTGCTGTCTTAACAGCCTTTCCTGTTCTTCATTTTTTTGTGTCTCTATTGCCGTTTGCTCCATATTTTATTTCCTCCTTTTTTATATTGTTCAATTACTTCCTGACTGATTCCTTGATCTGTATTGTTCTATTACTTCCTGACTGATTCCCTTTATCTCTATCTTCACGTTGTAACATAGCTTGGATGCCAATGTTATGTTCAACCCCTTCTTCCCGATGAACAGGCCGAGGCATCTGTTGTCTACGATAACATGTACTTCTTTGCCGTCGTCGAAGCTCGTTACTACTTCGATCGATTCCAGATTTCCCGGCGGGCATAACGCATTGACGACAAATTCTTTGATGTCATTTGAATATTTTACGAACGACAACTTCTCGCCAAAGTAATTCTCAAACCTTATGTCCTCAGTATATTGCTTGAGCATATCGTATAATTCGTAGCTGGTGCTGATATGGTTATCCGACGTATCAATAGCTACCTTAATATACCTCCCGATTATGATAGATGATCTTTTGATTAATATTCCCTGATTTATACAAATGTCAGACAGCAGATACTCGAGTATCCTTCGTACATATTGCGGAGACCTCTGGGTGAGTGTTACCCGCGCACCGTTGATGCCGTATATGGAGGCCATTCCCGTTTCTCCAATCTTGAATTCTTTCCGGGCATACTTTTTAGGGAGAAGAGCCAATACTTCAGAGTTCAATATTTTTGTAAGATATGAGTCATAGTCCGGCATCGACTTCAGAATGATAAAAGCAGCAAGGTAGCCTATTTTATATTCAATAGCATTAATCAATTATTCTTCTCACAGGCAGATATTTTTCCGACCCATTTATGACGTCATCAACAGACCCGGGCCACAAATGCACCTCTATTATTTTTTATTCATCGAATTCCTGGAGATTACATTTCAATATCATCATCGAATTCCGGGAAAAATTCGTCGGCGCTTATGTTTGCAGCCTTGTTTACTTCTTTTTTGAAACCTGTTTTTTTATCACTACTTCCTGTTTCAGAAGTCTTTTTATCTCCCGAGGGAAGCATGATCACATTGTTTGCAACGATTGAAAACTGTCTCCTTTTAGAACCGTCCTTCCCGTCGTATCCGCGAGATTCTATCTTGCCTTCAACGTAGATCATGCGCCCTTTCCTGACATATTCGCCAACTATCTCGGCGAGCTTACGCCATACATGAATGTCATGCCATTCTGTTCGTTCGTGCTTCGTTCCGCTTTTGTCTTTCCATGACTCCGACGTTGCCAAGCTGAACGTTGCGACGGCTGTGCCGTCGGCTGTGTACCTTAATTCAGGATCCTTTCCGACGCGGCCTATTAAAGTTACACGATTTACTGATGCCATGATTAATCCTCCTTATTATTTTTTGCTTGTACTTCAGCGGTTGATTTTGCTGTTCCCAGTACTTTTCCACATACAGTACATCTAAAAGTGCCTTTTACCATCAGGTTACATAGCCGGTTGCCCTTGCCATACCTTTTGTCTTGAAATTCGTGTTCACAATTACATTTTAATATCATCCTTAAACCTCCTTTTTTTTAAATTTTCGGTCCCATTGAACATTCCAACGCAATTTCTGCTTCCCTGTTTAGTTGACCCGTCTTTCCCCCATGTCTGCTTATTGTGTTCACGGCCATCGACCAAACTCTAAGCCCTATCCCGATATTTACCGTTCACCTTTGCCGCCTGGCGTATTTTTCCCATTCGTCGCATACGTGATCTGCCTCAACCACGTATCTTCTGCTCATTTCCAGTCCGATGGCGGGGCATCGATATCCGTGACCCAAGGGGTAGCCATCGATGCCCCGGAGCTCTAATAATTGCCGGTGCTTGCAGAATTTACAGCGACGAAATCTTGAATTTTCAGCCTCTATGACGCTTTTTCTATAATTTAGTTCTTGCTTGTTTTTATTCACACCTACTCCTTGAACAGATATTTTTAGAGAATGTATTTGTATATGTATTAACGCAACGTGTTTTGGTTAAAAGAACTTCCCACCGCAAAAGTGAAAATTTGAACCCCCAACTGCCCTAAGGTACTCTCCTATATGGTATAATACACGTGTACTGTAACCAGCTGATATCATTGCTTAAAAGACCTCTTTTTTTCCCCACAGGTGCGCGCCGGGGGGTCTTGTAACCAGTTGATATAATTACTTAAAAGACCTTTTTCGTTCCCCACAGGTGCGCACCCCCCATGTAAAAAACGAGTGATGGTTAACCTTCCCCCGGGTAGAAGATTATTTTTGTGATATGGATGGTACAATGGCATTTATTTTCTACAGGATTTTTTTGTAAGATTTAGTTGCAAAAAAATCCCCTTTTTGAGAGGGGGATTGAAGGAGGATGATGGAGAATTTTATCTGAAGTACACTACTATTACCTTGCCTGACGATGTTTGAGTAATGCTAATCCTTGAGAAGACCTTCTCCTGGAGTTCCTTATGAGCTTCCAAGAGCTGTTGTCTGACTCTTGCCGGACCGTTTTCTTCTCTTATCTGTAAACGCTGAGCAAGTTGCGTATATGATATATTTACCTTGAGATTATCTGACATAGCAAGCACCGGCGACAGGCATCTGTATATCCCTCTCGCAAGACCGTTATTAAGAGAGATGTACGTACTGTAGTTTAAACTACTGGCAAAACCAGCGTTTATATTCTTCAGGAATACCAGGTTTAGCCATATTTTTGTGGTATATACCCTCTCTTCGTCATCAGCTTTTTGCCCTGAAAAAATGATCCTGTCAAAAATACCAAACGAATCTGTGATAAACTTTCTTTTTTCCGCATCGTAGAAAGTTTTCTCTGTGACAATTGTCAGGGACTTTATTCTCAGCAGTGATTCTTTTATCATCTTGGATACCTTACCCGAACTGTGGTTTAAATTGATCATTCGCGCTATATCTCTCAATCCGCCTACCTCAACCGGATTCGAAATTGGCTTCGGCATTCCGGACAGCACCATATTGACAGCCATAAACACAGCCTCGTCAAAAGGTCCGGGCAATCCCATCTTCGAGGGGATTACTACCCATTTACTAGACTCCTTGCCGAACTCCTGCACGACAGATATTTCCTCCACCTTGTGTATTCTCGTTCTGCTGTGAGTAAAAATGGGAAACCGCAACAGGTTTTTTTCGTGGTACATCCTCTGTACCGTCACATCGTTAAGGCTGTGCCGGTAAAGTATGCTTTTTACAGTTCGTTCCACCTCTTTAGCGGGCAGAGGCGGATCGTTCTTCTGATTCCATACCTCTGCCATTTCCATACATTCCTCGTAGTCCAGCCTATCATTGACCCAACTTCCGCATAACCGGGCAAGCGTATTGTTCCTGCTTCCCTTGTTGACTCCCTTGTAGAGCTGTTTCAAATCGATAACTTTTTTATTTTGCTCTTGTGATACGAATATATCAGGCAATGGAGTTATGGGCGCATCAACGGACTCCCATGTATACTGCATCCCTGTCAGATGCACACTCGGCGGGGCGACGACATAGCCTCCGTCCGCTCTGATGTCTATTTTATTGTCACCATTAACGGAGTTCTTGACGTAACCCTTCACTGGATAACGATAGTAGGCGTGAGCGCCCCGGGCGGTCCTGACAACAGCAGTATTGAGATATCCTTTGTTTTTCGCCCACATGACCGCCTCTGTTGAATCGAAGTCAACGACAAGCAGGTTTGATATTTTTCCCGTGACGATTGCAATATTCGCCATCGGCCATTTTGAAAACCATTCTCTTATCTCATTTTCGGTCGGGTGTCTTTGCTGATATTCGCTCCATTTGACGAGCGGAGCCTTTGTATCTTTCAGTCGTTCATCTATGACAACACCTTTCGAATAGTGAGACCCTTTTACGGGGATTATTGAAAATCCTTGATTCAAATACCACAAGGCGTAGAATAACGTGCTGTTCCCGGATTTGTCATCGACTATAGCTGCAGAATTCATGAATGATCCCTCCCCTGTTTTTTTCGGAATGATGCACACATTGAGTATTACGGAAGTAATATAGGGAGAGTAAACTACATCCAGGAGGTCTGATTTGCTTATAAATTTTGTTCAGAGTTTATTATCTATGTTGTTCAAGAAGCGTGACGTAAAAAATCTTAAAATCGCAGATGCATATTTTAACGGAAGCCGCCACTTTAACGAACTTCTCGGATATGTGTATCAGCAGGAGAAGATTTATGAATATAACGCTGCCATCAACAGCACCGATGTCGAGGCGTTTGGTTTTGAGCTTCCGTTAACTGGGACCAGTCTCGAACATAACTTCTTTATTTTCAGTCGTGTAGAGGTAGCCGAGGAATGGGCGTCCGGAGGCGGTTTGCCCAACAACAGGGCGATAATCCCGTTGTATCTAAAGATATCCATGGAATCCATGCGATTCCCCGAAGTATCCGGGATAGGCAGAACATATGTCAACTGAAAACAAAAAAGGGCGTGGCACCAGTGTTTCTGAGCGCCACACCCCTTGATTCTACGATCTAATCGACAAAGCCAAAATCTTCCTCATCCAGTTCGACAAGGTTGTCCTTGCAGTTTAATTCAGGAAACATCTCTTCCTCTGTGTAAATGCTTCCGTAATAATTCACGAATACCCATTTTTCTATTGAACAGGGTTCCCACTGTTCGTCATCGTGGCGTATGTCGTATTTGAAGTCGTACCCCGGCGGGGGCGTTGCGTCTCTGATATCACTGAACAGACATTCCTTCCCTTTGACGACTACCCTCTGAAATGTCACGGGGGGTTGCAGGCTTTTGACAAACTCGTCATATCCAACAACACATTCCGGCGTTTCGACAGTCAGTTTGTACCCTACAGGCAATACCTGATCGCGCGTGACGAGAGATCCCCACAAATCCCATGCTGTATCGCCGTAAAACTGAAACAGCGTATGGCGGCACGGAGCAATGACGGTCGATATAAAATTTGTGACTGCTTTCAGCTTTTCTTCGTCATATCTGAAGTAGTAATCGCCCTGATAAGGCACGAGCTCGTAGAAGCATTTATTCCCGGGGCCAACATCGCGATTTATACTGAAATCTACACCATCATCTTCATACCCGATAACGGAGCCCAGTATTGACGATTCCAATTCTCCAATCTTATTTCTCATCTCTTCAGGGGTTAGTTTTGATTCAAAAGTAACTGATTCCATAGTAATATAATATCCCATATAATCTCCTAATATTTTACAACGTATGCTATCTTTCCCATTTTGACAAAATAGGGAAGCATCTTTTTCAGTATGTAGTCGTGTCCACCGTTTTCCCAAACGATTCTAATCATGTTGCCTCCTTAGATATTTAATTTTTTGTAGCTGTGATAGTTGCTTCTATTTGTTTTAAGAGTAAAACTTCGACTTTTTTATATGCCACTCTTTACAGGGGTATGGTTAGACAAGCTGAAGTGTCCTGTTCTGCTCATTCGTATACGTTATCGCCGCTCTTTCTTGTATTTTGTGCATGAAGTAATGGAGATGGCTATACCGGGGATTGTGTCGCCATATTTCCATCTGGGGGCAATGTAGTCTGATAGTATCTCATGGTAAAAATCACCGTGGGTAATATCCATTCCTACCGGACAGAAACTTCTTATATATCTTGCGCAGGTGGTGCAAAGGTGCTTGCTCTGCGGATAGGCCAGGCTTTCTGCCGTTCTGGTAATGATTTTTTCAACGGCATCTTTTGTCTGCATGGTTATCCTCCTTCCGCGACGTAATGGTTCTGATTAAAGCCACACCCTGAACATATTGATTTATCCCTGCATTTTTTGCATACCTCCTCCTTCCTGATGAAGCCGGGCAGTTCCTTGAAGATCATTTCCATTGTACTGGTCATAGGTCTTTCTATTGCCCATGCAATCCTTCTGAGCATTGAGGATGCCAGTTGTGATAATTCTGGTGTATATGCCATAATGTTGCCCTCCTTAATTTTTTATAATTGGATTTAAAACGAAAAAACCTTCCCAAAATGGAGGTTTGCTGATTGTTTTCGGAAATACCTACTGATGATTTTGCTTATGTATTACTTCTTACCTTTTTTTGCTGCCAACTAATAAAAAAGTGGTCATTCCTATGAACTGAAATGGGAAGTGATACCGTCAAATAAGGGGGTATACCGCTTGGTTCTAAATAGTAATATTACTATAGGAATACGTATTATCTAAACATCCCGATTAATGACACGAAAGGAAAGTACATATGGAAAATGAGAACGAACTGCCATCTTTGCGAGATGAGACCCGACAAAACTATTCGGAAGTTTCTCTTCCTTCTTCTGCATCACCTGTTCAATTGTACGAAGCTCTTTCAATTAAAAAAGCACCATATAATCGGAACTTTGACTGTAATCTATATAATCAATGTCTATTGACAGCAGCTGTAAAACATTGGGTATCGTTCAGCTGCCGCTCATGCAGGAACCATAACTAACATGGGGATTTATGGTTAAGGGCATTGTTGTACAGACCAGAAATACCAGAAATGGCGATCTGCACCGTGTAAGAAGCAGGTCATGGGTCTATGTACCCGAGAAGAATAGTAATCCCTCCGTGATCCCAACACAAGGGGGCACATTTAAAGGGGAAAAAAAGAAAAACATATTCATTGCCGGTGATTCAGGGACATACAACATCGATACCTGCAAGTCATATGAGAGCGTCAATAGGTATGCTGTCAAAGAAAAACTTGCCGTCCCGGGATACCCTTCATTTCTATTCAAAGAGATGACCGCGCTACTGTGGCTTATGGGGAGGAAGGCGATGCTCAGGAAGTTCTTGGCCTTCTCCTACAAGAAGCAAATACAATATCTCCAGAACCCATACTTCTTTTACTTCAATGGACACCTCGATTTTCATTCCGCATATGTCATCTCTGAGAGGACACAGCAACCCGGATCTCTTGCAGAAAAGGTATACGCAACAAGCTATCATGTTGTTGATGAAGCGTATGGCAACGCACAGGGATCACTTTCCATTGCTGTTGTAGTCGAGCAGGTATCCAGACTTCTCGATGTAGAAGAAGGCGACGTATCCCCGGTTATGGAAGAGGTTACAAAACTCCCGCATCACAAGATTGTCTTCAGCTATGACCGTATCTACCTGAGTTCCGTCTTTTATCTCAGCAAGAAGGCGCTCATGATGCTGACTGATAACCCCGAAACGCTCCCGATTTTTTCAACGGATGATGATCACATCCGTAGTTTGATGAATCACAGATATACGATACTGTCAGGGACAGCAGGGACAGGGAAAACTACCTTGCTCAAAAAGATCGCCTCGATGTCAAGCCGTGTTATCCTGTCGGCAACAACAGGTAAGGCAGCAAAACTGCTGGGCAGCAAGGCCGTCACCGTCCACAGCCTGCTCGGATTCGGCAGGAAGGGGTTTTCTGTAGATACCCTGGATTGTGACCTGCTTATAGTGGACGAGGCATCTATGCTTAACTGGCATACCCTTCATGCAATTCTCAAGGCAGCCCCGAGAGTGGTATTCTCAGGCGACCCAGGACAGCTTCCTCCCGTTGAAGGGGAAAGCGTTTTCAAAATAATGACCGATGTTCTCCCCGTTGTTGAACTCACAAAAAAGTGGAGATTTGCCAATAGCGGTGAGCCCTCTGTGAAAGTTTACCATGTAGATAATGAATTCTCGGCCATGCTGCTTGTCAAAAAGATAGCAACGACACTCAAAGAACATGGCAAGACATTTCAGGTCATCACCCCTGTTCACGGCGGTCCTTTAGGGACAAGACGATTGAACGTGTTCCTGCAGAAGATCGTCAACCCGCAATCGGAAAGTGTTTTTCAGGAGATAAAGGCGCACGACAAGGTGATCGTCACTGAGAATGTTTACGTGGATGGCGAACTCATTGCCTCGAACGGCCAGATGGGGCATGTCGTATCAAAGGATATGGGGTTTATCGGATTGCAATTCCCCTCAGATGGAGATGGAACGGTATTGATTGAACCAAAGGATATAAAACTTGCATATGCGCTCACGGTACACAAGTTTCAGGGCAGCGAAAGCGATTATGTGATTTTCGTGATACCCCCCAAGACAGACAGGGAGTTTTTGACAGACGAGATGGTGTTTGTCGGGACAACGAGAGGTAGGAAGATGACGTACGTGATAGATGGATTAGGTGTGTGTTAGCTGTAGAGCAGCGTAGTGATATTCAGAGATATTTCTCTTTAGTTCTATTGTAGACATAAATCCGCCCCAAACCGATGGACAGATTTTTGTGCCCAGGGCACAGGCTTTTGACCATCAAACCGATGGACAGATTTTTGTGCATAGTGCACAGGTTTTTGACCATCAAACCGATGGACAGATTTTTGTGCCCAGGGCACAGGCTTTTGACCATCAAACCGATGGACAGATTTTTGTTGCAAAAAACCCCCCGCTAAGCAGCGAGGGGGATTAGGTTTAGGATGGTGGAGAATTGCTACTTCAATATCTCTTTTTACTCTTCTTTGTCGAGAGGGGTTTTTACACCTTTGTCGCCTGCTGGTTTAATTGTGTCCAAAAATTTCTGTATTTCATTTATCTCCTCAATGGCGGCGGCAAGATGTTTTATAATAGCATTCTTTGTATCTCTTTCGTTGATCCACAGATCAGGGCCGCATTGTATTATAGTGTTCCTGATATGATCTGCATCCATTCCAATGAGTTTGCAACGGTTTACTATAGTTTGCGGATTTGATACCGCAGCTACTATGTTTTTCTGTTGATTTATTTTGTTTTGGAGTTTAACCTTCTCTTTTTCGATGCTTTTCTTTACATTGTCGGATTTGTCAATTTGTTCCTGCATGGCTTTGATTATTGCGTTTCTCTTATCCACCTCCAACGACATATTTACAGCGAGAACTCGTTGTGTTTCTATCTCCTCATTGAGGGTTTTCTCTGATTCTTCCTTTGCATTTTCATAAGCAATCCGGATATTATCGTCTGCATCCCTGTATTCCTCTTCCATTTCCTTTTTCTTTGCATCTACTAATATTTCGAGGTCCTTTTGCTTTGTCTTCTGCAATGCCTCATATTTTTCTTTGTAATCTTCAAACGTTTTCTTTTCCATTTCGATTTTCGTTTTAAACTCGCGCAGTTCTTTAATTTCTTCATCACCTTCCAGCACTTGTTTTTCCAACTTCTTTAACTCCACTTTGTCCGCGATGACCTTTTGGGGGATCGCATTGAAAAAAAGCTGCTGTTCCGCGACAGGAATGTTACAGATGTGTTGCAGGGTGGTGTCATTTAAGTACTGTGCGAAACCTTGATATGCGGGTATCAGAGATTGTTCCATGCGTTCGCGGTTTTTCTTCTTGTAATCCTCTTTTATCTTTCTCATCTCTACCCTTTCTCCATGGTCGAGATCCCTCCTGATCAAGTCAGTGTCGAATATCGCAGCTACTCTATTATTAGCCGTTACGATTTCGCAAGGAACTTCAGTAAGGCCCAACCGCTTTATCGCATCAAGCCTGTTGAAACCGGAAAGAAGGGTAAATCCATCTTCTCCCTTTTCAACCAGCAGTGGAGAAAAAATACCACTCGTCCGGATGCTTACCATAAGTTCCTTTACTACTTCCTCGTCCAAAGCTCTGAATAAACGATCTCCCGGTTTGATACTTTCTGTTCTGACCATTACTATCGCATTGTTTTCTGTCATTTTGCTGCCTCCTTATTGCTTTGTAATTGCTCAAAATCGTTGAGTAACTTCTCTAACATCATATGATATACGACACTCGTCATCATATTTTTTGATTTCATACCATGTTCTTTTGCCTTAGCAATTATTTTTTTGTATGTGTCTTCGTCTACTTCTATATCCTTGTCGTAGGCAAAGTCTATCCTGTCACATCTCTCACCTATTAATGAGGGATTATTAGCAACACTGATAAACAATTCAATTTGTTTTGGATTCAAATCAGGGAATGCCAACTTCATATGATATGTGCGGAGGCGGATTCTGGGCTTCGGCTCGGGCTTAGGCGCATTTTTTTTTAATTCTCTAAGATAGAGGATATTTGCTACATCCTGAGCTTCTTTGATGAAGATTAAGATACGCTTTTGCTTGCGATTAGTGCTTGTTATTTTCGATTCAAAATAACCTTTTTCAACGTATTTATAAATCAATCTCTTTTTTACTGACTGCTTTATTCTTTTATACTCTTTGACTGTTGCCCATATTCCTTCTTTTTCACCCTGAGGTTCTTCAACGGCTTTCGTCTGACAAGCTTCTTCTGGCGTTTCCGTCATTTCGTTACCTCCTTTTTTTGTTAGTAATCAAAATAGAAGTGACTGTTACCATCGTGTTGACCGTTTTCATTTTCGTTTTTATCCCATTCAGGAAATGGGCTTACGGTCCGTTCCGATGTAAATACATATCCTCCTAATTCAAGTTTCTTTTTCTTTTTACGGTATTCTGAATTGGTCAATATCTTAATTTTACCTTTCGGTGAGCGTGCTATATATACTACCTCACCCCCTCCTTCTTCTACCATTTTGTAAAGATGTTTTTGGATGTACCAGAAAGTGAATGTCGTCAATGTCATCTTTCCCGCCTTAGTTGGATCGTATACTTTAATAGCATCGTCGCATGCGATATACGCCTGGTTTATAAAATCGGCAGGTTCTAAGTAAGTCGAAAATTTTTCTACACTTTTTGCGAGCTTTTCAATCTGCGGTCTCATTTTTGTCCACAACTTACAGACTATTTCTGTTTCACACATTTGATTTCCCCTTAAAGAAGTAATATTAAATACGAACGTTAAGATGCATATGTATGAATGGGTCATGCGTATTCACGGTATATTTAGGTATTACTATTTAGGTCACCATGTATCCCCCGGGAAGAATCCTCTTATGCCCTGGCCTCTTTCAAGAACAGGGAGGGGAGACTCCCGTCCGTTCCTCTTTGTGATGAATAAGAGCGGTAACAGCCTCTTCATTCATGACCCGCGATTTCCCTTTGTTCTTTTTCTCTTCGAAGAATAAACTCTCTAACTTCCCCTCCCTCTCATAGGCCCTGGCCCGGGGAGAGGGCCTATGATTTTTCACGAAGAATCAGTTCCATCTCTCCCCGTGAGAGTTTTCTTCCCCCGACAAAATCGGCAATGACGCCGAAATGGAAGACAGCAATAACCTTTTTTGTTTCTTTATCTATACTGACGCCTCTCTATATGGTTTTCTGTAAGAAGTACCTGAATGTGCGGACAAGATAGCCGCAGAAAAATGGTAGGGTCATGCTCATAGGCGGAGTAGTGCACATTTGAGTGAATGACTTGCAGGAACACAGTCCCTTGAGATGTCCTTGAGAGTATTAATATCAGGGGATGGTAGATTATATATCCGCGATGCCCGGAAGATGAGTCCCTTATACCGGTACTGCAGGTTCTGGCGGGGAATGCAGAGCATTAAGCGGTAAAAAAGTATCTTTGTCATCAATGAACACAGAATGGTCCACAGGGAATGCCGGAAGCCTCTTGAAAAGATATCCGGCCGTAATGTGCAGACGATACGGCAATTAGAACACCGGTATCGTTTTCACCCACAGGGGTTATGCAAACCTTTCAAAACACCTCTGAACATATCCGTACCCCCGGATACGGGATGATTAGCAGGAGATACAACGTTTTAGCCTGGGCCATGGGTAGTTTTTACCCGGATCATATATTTTCTCTACATCTACCGATACATATGCAATACCGTTAAACAGGTACCATCCTGATACATCGGTATGTATAACTGGACTTCCCCATGGCTAAAGCCAGGGGCTGCATATTTGGTCAATTTTCGATATCTTCCACATCATCGAGACTCACGATTTCTTTTGCGATCCTCCCCAGGATGTTAAATTCAACCATGCAGGTTCGTTTCTTGACTCCTTTCACTATAGCTTCGAGTCCTTTGTATGGCCCCGACTTTATTCTTACAACTTTTCCTGGCTCCGGTACGAAAGGAGTGAACATGCTGCTCAAATCACCGGCATTTTTAAGTATGGTAAAATAATTACTGTTATCACAATCCTTTATAATCAGTTTTATTTGCAGTTCGGGCGGCAGTATCAGCAAGGGATCGCGCCACACAAGGAGATATTCGGGAAATTTTGTTTCATCGAATCTTTTATCATGAGTTTTAAGTAATTCCTTAACTCTTTTGATAAGCCTTCTATTGCCATAGATTACATACATAGTTCTCCCTTGCAGCGATATATATGTGTATTACGAATAAAAAAAGGCGGGGTAATCACCAAGACAGTGGGAAGGGGTATTGATAATTCCAATCTGATTTACAGCAGGCCCTTGACCGGTAACGGTTTAAGGGCCTGTTTACTTGCGGCAAATATTCTCCACATAAAAAAAGCCACTAACCTTTTAAAGTTAGTGGCTTTTGATGGGGCTATCAACACCTTATACTACCGGCTTGGAATTACCCCCCGTCTTGTAAACTGTCATCCTGATTAACCACATTTGTTGAAACCGCATGCGAGACACTTCAGGCATCCTTCTTCGTAGACGGTCCCGTACTGTCCGCATACTTTGCAGTAACCGAGGCTTTTAGCATTGTCGTCGCCGTTGAGAATTTCTTCAAAAGGAAATTCTTCCTCAGCAAGACCTATTTCCCGGAAGTAATCCTTCATCACTTCACCGAATTCAGCAATCAACGACGGGACGTACTTTCTCCTGGAAGCAGAGAAGAATCCTGAATGAGAATATATCTCTCTTAACTCATCAGCGAGAAAGGTGGGATCATCCACGTTCCTGAATACCGCACTGACGAGCCTCCCCAAGGCTTTTGTCCATTCCTCTACTGATGGATCTTTGGTGTTGATGAATAATTCATAGGGCGTTATTGAACCGTTGTTATGATGTGTAAATGTCAGGTAAAACGCATGTTTGTTTTCTGGCGCTTTCACCTTGAACGTTTTGCCTTCAAGCTGATATGGCCGGTCTGCTTTACCATCATGTACCTTCTGTTTGTCTTCTTTCTTCTTAAGAATCTCAACATCGAGAGATCCTTCTCTGTATACCGTGCAGCCTTTCAGGCCCATCTTCCACGCTTCGGTGTATATGTCCATCATTTCTTCGATGGTCACATTTTGCGACAGATTGATTGTTTTGGAGATAGCGGAGTCTATATACTTCTGGCACTCAGCCATAACCGCTATGTGTTCTCTCCACGAAAGATCGTGTGCCGTGACAAAGAAATCGGGAACTTCATCGGTCTTAGCGACGTCCAGGTATTTCTGCCAGGCGTAGTCACGAACGATAATTTCTTGTCCATCGTTCCGTCTCAGGTATTCGATGCTGAATAATGGCTCCACGCCGCTTGACACGTTGCCGGCCAATTGTGCTGTCGTCCCCGTAGGAGCTATTGTCAATAAGTGTGAGTTTCTTATACCATACCGTTTTATTCCCCCTATGATGTCATTGGGAAAAGTTTTTATGAAACCACCTTCCAGATACTTTTCTCTGTCAAATGCAGGAAAGGCGCCTTTTTCTTTTGCAAGCTCTATTGATGTTCTGTAGGCAGTGTCTCTTATACTGGCGAATATTTTCGTTATTGCTTCAAGACTCTCTTTGTTGCCATACCTCACTCCCATCATTGCCAGCATACTCCCCAGTCCCATAACGCCGAGGCCAATCCTCCTTGTCTGAAGCGATTTTTCCCGTTGTTCCGGAATCGGGTAATAGTTCAGATCAATTACGTTGTCCAGAAATCTCACCGCAGTTTTTACTATCCCCGTTAAACCTTCAATATCGATTCGTGCATCTTCAGTAAAAGGTTTATCGACGAACTGAGTCAGGTTAATGGAGCCTAAGTTACAAGCCCCGTATGGCGGCATTGGTAATTCCCCGCAAGGGTTGCTTGCATTGATCTTCTCACAGTACCACAGGTTGTTCATGCCGTTTATAGTATCCACAAACATCACACCCGGTTCTGCTTTTCCCCAGTTGTTTTCAACAATCAACCGGAAGAGATCCCCTGCCTTCACTGTTTTGTGCTTTGCCCCCTGATATCTCAGGTCCCATTCGCTGTTATCTCTGACAGCTTCCATGAAGTCATCACTAATGCCGACAGAGATGTTAAATTTCTCCAACACGGGGGTTTCCCCTGTGTTGTCTTTTTTTGCTATAATAAAGTCTTCTATGTCGGGGTGATCCGCATTCAATACCGCTATCATTGCCCCTTTCCTGTCACCTACGCCGGAGATGGTTCTTGACATTGCATTCCACATCTCCATAAAGGATACCGGACCGGAAGCGATTGAATTCGTGCCCCCTACCCTATCCCCGTAAGGTCTCAATGTTGAGAAGTTCATGCCGATTCCTCCGCCTGCCTTCATTGTGAGTGCGCTTTCTCCGAGGGACTTCATAATACCCTCCATGCAGTCTTCGATTTCGCCCAGTACGTAACAGTTGGAGAATGTCGCCTTGGGGTTGCCCGTTCCGGCGTATGCCAATATCCTGCCTCCCGGGATAAACTTCAAGGAGACCATTGCGTCATAAAACGCAGCAGCCAAAGTTTTGTCCCCGTCAGAAACGTGCTTTGCTACCCGCAAAGCGGTGTCTTCGAACGTTTTCTCATCGCCGAAGCGGTATTTCTTATGCCATATTTCTGTATTTATCATCTTTCGCCTCCCTATATGTCGATATCTTCAGGGACAAAATCATCGTTTTCTTTTTTCACGGTATTATGTGATTCGACTCCCTTCTTTTTGAGGATAAACAGCTTTGTAATGTGTATATAGAGCTGCTTCTTTTCGCCGCCTTGCGCTTGCCAGACGTTTTCTTCGAGATCACCTATTGCGCTCAACAAATCGCCTTTGTCTATCTTGAAAGCTTCTGCCGGCTTTCCGGTCAACACCCCATTGATAAATATGTCGTGGTTCCCACCTTTATATACCAACCTCAGGTTAAGAAACGGGGTTCCTTTTGTCGAATATCTTAATTCAGGGTCTTTTGCGACCCGTGCTCTTGCTAATGTCATTGAGCTTTCGTTCATCGTTTTTTCTCCTTGAATATCAAGAAACCCCTTTCGGGGTTTCTTTTGATTTATTATTTTATTGCGTCCAGGAACATCGAGAAATCGCCCTGTTCCAGACGATTCAACCAATTTGTAGCGACCTCTTCAGAAATTGCTTCAGCATTAATAGCAGTTTTCTGTATACTGACCGGAACGCCGTAACTACCGGCAAATTCCTTGATTTTCTGGATTAAGTCATCCATAACATCTTTGTTTCTGCTATTGCCATTGCCGTTACCGGCCTTCTTCAATGCATCGAGCATCTCCTTATGGAAGTCCTGCGCCTGTGTAAACGTCCATCCCTTCCAGGACCCGGGATATCTTTTTCGTATCCCCTGGTAAGTATCAACAGCAATTTTGGCCTTGATGCCGGCGCACTCTTTGACGATGGTAGTTATTTTGTTTTGATCGGGGTTCTCCTCTTCTGCCTGTGCAGGCGTTGAAGCGGTTTCCTGCTTCGTTTCCTTTTCGGGAGCTTCAGTAACAGCAGCGTCAGCATTTGAAACTTCTGCTTTGGGAGCTTCGGTTTCAGGCTGCGCTGCTGTTTTCTCCGGCGTTTCTTCTATGGCAGGCTTAATGGGTTCCACAGCAGTTTCAACAACGGTTTCAGCAAACACTTCATTTTCAGATTCGGAATCCGTGATGACCGCTTTTGTGAGCATTGCAGCAGCGTTTGTCCCTTTTGACAGTACATTCCTGCTCTCATACATGAGAGCAAGTTCTGTCATATCTACTGTCATATCAGGATAGATAAGGTACTGTTTCCGCTGTATTGGTTTACCGGTTTTCCTGTCTATGGAAGAAACTATCTCTTCCGTCTTTGTGAGTTGGAATACAGGTTTTCCGTCATCGTCGAACATTCTTGCCAGCCTACCTCCCGTTATCTGTGATACGTTCTGAAGGACGCTTTTTATAGCGACAAGTGAGTACCACGAGGTTGTCGGGAGTACCCATATGCCCACCCCTTTAGCGCCGGGGATGTAGAACTGCACCATTCCTCCGAATTTACATCCCCCCGTCTGGTATTCCCGGCAGTCTTCGGGTGAACAAGGTCGTGTCCCCCACTGTCTGCCTCCGAAGATCCTTTTTCCTGGTTCAGCGTTCAGCGGGAAACGGCATAAGGTTTCCACCTTGTTTCCGGTAATTTTTATGTCGCTCATGAATTTTATTCCCGACTGTCCCCAGCACCTCAATGAATGGGGCACAAGGTTCCACCATTCGTTTACCGGGAACCATACTGGTATCCTTCTGACCTTCCCGTCTTTGTCGGCGTAGAGCTTTTTTATGATCGCTGCGTTTTCCGGATTGAGGCAGTCGCCGGCATTGACCGTGAAGTAATCCACGTTTGCCGGTTTCAGCTTTGACTCTTTGTTCACATCCAGGCCAAGCGCTTTGTCTATATCGTCCCATGATGCTTCTTTGGCCGTCATGTCGCGATAGACCTTCTCGTCCTGTGACGTACAGCCTGCTTTTAACACCATGATGCCCGGTCTGATAACCCCCGCCTTCGGGAGCGAGTATTTAGGACCGAGAAGTGTCGATATTTTTGCAATGTATTCTGAATCGCCGTTTTCCAATGTTGCAACGGTTCCTGTTGTGTTGTCTGTCATATTTGATACCTCCTTTTATTGTATTATTGTGTTAATTCCAAGTTCTCTCTTGAGTTCGATCACCGCGTCAGCCCTCGACAGGAGCGCATCAGTCTGTGTGATGCAGAACTCGTTTTTATACCCGCCAAGTTCAAGGACACGCTTTTTCATGTCGAAGAATTCTTTCTTCTTCTCTGTATCAAGCGCACCGTCTTTCTCATCAGAGAAGATGCACTCGTACCGAATGCCGCTTAAATTTGCCCTGTAGAGACATATCGCCCGGGTGATTGCTTCTTCCACCCAGGTTTTCTCTCCGCCGGACAACCTCTTTATGCTTTTTGATTCGTTTGTCTGGCTGTCAAAAACGGTGATGTCGAAACCTTCTTTCATCCCGCCTTTTGCTTTGGCAAGCTGAGTTTCTATCTTGACGCTGAACCTGCCCCCGAATATCTTCAGGAGGTCGTTCGCATAGGTGGTTATCTGAGGGCCTGCATCATCTATCTCAAGGGCAATGATGCCGTCGTTTCCAAAGGCTTTTTCAAGCAGCGACCATTGTGATATTTCTTCTGCAAGATGGTTTTCTCTTGTTGAGAGAGCTTCGATTTTGCCTTTTGCTTCCTCAACACGCTGAACTTCAGCGTTTAGCGAACCTGTCTTTTTTGTCGCTTCTTCGAAGCCACCGTTGAGGGATGCCCTTTTTCTTTTTATCTGTTCAAGTTCATCAATCAGGACAACCTTCTTGTTCACGAGACTACCATCTAAACCATTGGTGATTTCTGAGAGCTTTTCTTCAAGGCTTTTGATTTCAGCTTCATCGGATGCTGTCTGCAGTTTTGTTGTTTCATTAATACCGTTAAGTTCGTTGTTGAGCGATTCAAGCTCTTGTCTCAAAGGCGGTAATTCCTTTTCGGCAAGCTCAACCTTCGGTAGAGATTCAAGGGATTTATTCAGGTCGTTGAGATTCTTTTCCAAACTCTCTATATTCGCCTGCACATCCCTTTTCTTTTGAAGAAGTTCCTGTAACGTTTTATTAAGGGCTTCCCTGTTCGCGAGCATTACTTTGAGACTATCGATTTCGCCAGAGATTTCGACCTCTCCGGGTGACACGTTGTTAAGGCTGCCGAGTCTCTCCTGAAGTTCCGGTATCTTCTTTGTTTCTGATACCGCGCTCATAACGAAGATACACCCCTCAGCAAGTGATCCGCCGCAAGGGGTATTTTTGAGTTTCTGTTCCTCGTTTCGGGCAATCTCAAGGTTTTTCTCAAACATCTTGATTGCTGCTTCCCTTTCCATACGGAGCTTTTGAAGGACTTTCTCTTTTTCCTTCATCAGTCCTTCTGCTTTGTTCAACGTCGTGACGCGGTTATTAATGCTGATGTATTCCGCATCAATCTCCTTATATTCACCCTTGAGCAGATTAGCCTTTCCTTCCAAAACTGCTTTGCTTCTCTTTGCCTCCTGAAGTTCGGGCAGCTTGGAGATAAGCATTTCGGAATCGGTGATTCTTGTTTTTGTCCGGGAGATCTTTGCCTCAAGTCCCCTTTTCCTCGATTCCTGACCGGAAAGAAAAGCTTTCAACCTCTCCTTCCTTTTAGAAACCTCGGATTCGATCTCTTTCTCTTGAGACAAAAGCATTTTCTGGGATGCGAACTGTACATTAAGATTTGTCAATTTCTCCTGCCCTCCCGACATCAGTTTGTCCAGGCGGGCCATTTCTTCTTTTGTTATCTCTATAGACCGTTCCATATCTGCCAGGCCTGTTATAATGCTGGCCTCTTTTTCGAGGACCAGTGTCATCAATGCCTTTTCCCCTCTTATCACATCGAGCAGGTGCTGCACCTCTGTCCTGATAACCCCTGCCCTGTCGGAGATTGCCTTCAGGTGATCTACGCCAAGAAGTTCAGTGAAGATCTCCTTGATGTCTCCTTTGGAATAACTTGTGATGGATTTCGCGTTTTGCGCCCTGAACACCGACATGAAAAACAGTTCGGGGTTGCCAAGCAGGTTTTCTACTGCCAGGTCGTATGACTCCAGCTTTCCGTCATTGAGCGGCGTCCATGTTCCGTTTTCCTCTATGTAAAGGTATGCCTCCTGTTTTTTCTTCTCAATGTTGAGAAGCAGAAGACTTTTGTATGTTGTGCCATTCATCCCGAATACAAGTTCCTTGAGAGCTTCCCCGTAACAGTGTTCGTAAAATGAGAACGCCTTCGGAGAATAGCTCGATGCCCTGAATGGCATGAACCTGTAAGGATGCAGATTATCCATGATGGTTGTCTTCCCCGTCCCGTTCGGGGCGGAGAATGTAACGATACCAGATGGAATCTTTGAGAAGTCAATTTCGATTTCTTCCAACCCCATGCCGGCCTGGATACCCTTGAAGCCTTTGAGTTTCAATGAAATAGGTCTCATGTTGTTGCCTCCGTGTATTGTTTTGCAAAGTCCTCCGGGTCATTGATTGTTTCGAGGTCAGAGAGCTTTTTCAGCATATTTGCGTTGACCTCCACGCCGGTGAGTTCAGCCCATTTTCTGAGCTTATCTTCGGCGTTTTTAAGCCTGCTGATGCCCTCTGCCCTGACAGTGACCTTCGGTACGATGATCTTCTCTATTTTTATTTCTGCAGCCCCTTTTGCGAGCGCTGCCTGACGTATCGCTTCCTCGTTTACCTTTGAGAGGTCTTCCTCGCTGATTTCGAATGTGAGTTTCACACAGTCGCCCGCTGCGATGTCGCCGAGGTCGTCTGTAGTTGGGATACCGTTCATGGGTTTTCTTACCTTCATTACCCTTGCCGGAGTTTCTATAAAACGCGAGGTAAGTTCCTGCTTAGATAATTCGTGGATATAAAAGCCCTTATGGTCGCCAGCATCGCCGTAATCGAGACGCGTGATGCTGCCGCAGTAGCTTATTTCTCTCCATGACTGTGATTTATGAATGTGTCCGAGACAAACAAGATTTGCCCCGGCTAATCTCAGATCGCCTACGGTAAGTTCGAGTTCTTTGCCAATCATCCGGTGGCCAGTAGGAAGAACAGAACCCGTTACGGTAAAGTGACCTACCATGATTGCAGGTATGCCGGAGGTTGACCCTCTGGATAACCGAACTGAGTGGTTTACTTCTCCCCATGCCCGGAGAATATCTCTGAGCAAATCTGCGGTCTGTTCGTTCGACCCCTGTGACGATTGATTGCCGTTGCCATTTCCGTTTACAACATTTGCCTTTGTGACTGACGGCAATAGCGAAATGAGAGCAACCGGCTTATCGCAGGTTGCTAAATTAGCTACAAACTGCCTGGAATCCAGCAGGTATACCTGCTCTGGCCTGTCTGTTACAAATATGCTGTTTTTCCCTTTGAGTTTTGCAAGGGCATTTACGCTGCCCTCTGCATCATGTGTTGTCGTGCCCCTTATGACTACAACAGGGGCAATGTCAGCGCATTGCTGAATAAATTTCATTGCCGCCAATGAGGCAGGAGAACCAAGTTCAACGCTGTCGTGGAATGTATCCCCCGCAACAGCGATAAGGTCCGGTTGCTCACTAATGGCGACACCTATCAGGTGGTTGCTGCACTTGACAATCTCCGCTAACAACTGAGGCGGGTTGTCAAAGTGCAGGTCTCCCGTGTGAAGTATTTTCATATGGTCTCCTTGTTGTTTTGAAGGTTGTTTTTATTGATTTACCAGCAGACGGTATAAGTCTTTTACGCCTGCCTTCTCGTGATTCCTGATGGTTTTCACACTGCACCATTTCCAGCGCAGCGAATCTTCGATTTCCTTTTTCGCCTTTTGCCCCGGTTCATCATTGTCCAGGGCAAGATAAACTTCCTTCGGATGCATTTCGGTATATAATTCTTTGAACTTCCCGGCATTCCCCGCTCCATTCAGGGAAACGAGTGAAACGTTTTTCATATTCAAGACGATTTCACCGGCAAGCGCATCGAGGATGGATTCAGCTACAAGCACCTTTTTTGGATCTCTTCGCAGGACCCACAGCGCTTTGTTTCCGAGTGTTTTTCTTTTTTTCTCTGAGTAGCCGCGGCATTCCAGTCCCACCATGTGAAACGGGTCAGGTAGCGGTATGCCTACATAATCGTATCCTTCGGGGTCACGGTATATAACCGCCCCCATTTCCTTATGGTAATGTACGCCCTTACTCTCAAAGTATTTTTGAACCTTTGTGAGGAAAGGACGTTTCAGGAGATTGAGATAGGTCTTTCGGACCCACTCTGTTTTGTCATCATCCTCTTGTTTGTCTTTTGATGGTAAAACTTTTGGATGGCACTCGTAGTTATTTTCGCTGAGTTTTTGACACGCCTCTATGAATGAACAATTATCGAGCGCCTGAACCAGACTGATAATGTCTCCTGATACACCAGACCCCCAGTCCTTCCATGTCCATATATCTCTGTAATAACTGACCTGGAACGATGGTTCTTTTTCATCGCGGAACGGTGAAAAGAATGATGCTCCGTTCCCGCAACGCCTGTACCCGTGAAAACTGTTTTGCTCACAGAAATTTACGAGATCTATCTGCTTAATGCTTTGTGTGTCGAACTGTAGCATCTCAACACCTCCTTAGAAGCAATCATACTGAAGATAGTTTCTTTTGTTTTTCTTCGCAAATGCTATGTCGATCTTAATGTTACTCCTTACCTGATCGTTGTCCGCAATCTTTAACATTGCTTTGAGTGATGTAACCGAAATTTCCATGACCCCGCACATGTCCGCATTCAAACTGTCGAAATACCCGTTATCATTGAGATACTGTGCGACCTTCTCGTCGTGCCACAGATTGAAAGTCTCTCCGCCAAGTTTGATTTCGTTTACTCTGTACGCTCTTATGCTCATGGTTGCCTCCTTTTTTATTTGGATTTTTAAGGTTGCCCTGAATGTTTTCTGAATGTTTTCGGATAAACCTACTGAAGATTTTGATTATGTATTACTTATTTACGTATGCCACAAAAAAAGCCCAGGGTATTGAAACCCTGGGCTTACGGTGTTTTTTTAACTCCAGCGCGGTCTTTGTTTTGTCTGGAACTCCCCGACGTGGTTCTCAGGAAGAATCACTGTTTCCCCCGTGGATAAAACTGAATCCAGCGAGCGTCCATCGTCGGGATATTTTTCGCAGAGTTCCTGCTTTATCTCTTCCTCTTTCCACATAGGGACAAGCCTGGTCTCCAGATGCGACCACCAGTCGTGCCACCAGCCACCCTCTTCGGGCCCTCCGTAGCAACGTTCTACGTGGTACGCACCCAACATCACCAATCCTCTTTTTTTAAACCCTTTCATATCTTCTCCCTTCAGCTCAAAAATTCAGTGAGCCTTTTTATTATTGTTGATTCTCTCATCCTGTCGAAGTTACGACCGAGAGCTTCCCTGACAGCTTTTTCCGATTGAAGGAAAATGCTATCAATAATCCCTTGTTCTTCTTTATCAAAAACAGTCAGCGATACGTATCCTAAGGGATTATTGATACCCAGCACATAGACGGTATCCTTCGATCCAAATATGGTCAGTTTGTCGCTGTATCCGTTTTCGAGTTCATATCTTCTGTTCTGATAATCAAGGACAAGTGCAGGGTTGTATCGGCCTGCCGCAACCTGTTCAGATATTTCTTCCTTCCGTATTTCATACTTTCTTACCCTTCTCATGTTTCTATCCTCTAATTTCATTCATAAGGTATCTGAAAAGCCCTGTAGAATATCCCTATGGCGAAATAGGCAAATCCTGATGCCACAAGGATAATGTATAACGCGTCTTTCTTAATCTTCCTGACTTTCATTGTTACCCCCGTTGATGATGAACTCCGCCGCCTTCTGCGCCTGTGCGGCAGCGAAAATGACCATCTTTTTGTCCTCATGGAGCTTGCGAAGCCATGAGCTGATGTAGGACGATGAATTTTCGATAGTAGCATTGTTTTCAATCCCGGTATGAGCGCACAAAAATGCAGCGCCCATTTCTGCTATCAACTCTTCTTTGCTGTACACTTCGCTACCGAAGTTTACCCTCTGCACCCCCTCCCTGTTGAGCCTCGACCGATGACCTGTCCAGTGAACCAATTCGTGATATATCACGGAACAGTAAGACTCCATGTTACGAAAGTATTCTTTTTTGGGTATTGTGACGGTATCTGTAGCAGGCGTATAGTACGCCTCCGTACCGTCCTTTATGGTGCACCCCGTCTTTCTGACAAGGTTTTCGCATTCAACGATATCTGCAACGATGCTTTGCGGTGTCGGGTACGTTATTTCCTCGCACTGTTCTACGTTAAATACTGTGTAGTAGCGCAATAACGGGTATCTCTTGGAACCTTTTGAAGCGGAACCTGTAATCTTCGTTGAAAATGCTCCCGCCGTTAATTCTGTCTCATTCTCATTGGTGTTCTTGGTAACGAAGTCGGTGAACTTCCATAAGATAACCGGATACCCTTTTTCGCCTTTTTTTACGCTTCCATTTAGCTGCCCCGCCTGCTTGAAGGTCAGCCAATAAGGGGCTGAATAAGGTGCACACTGCAACAATAAAGTGTTGATCCCTCTGTACTCTTTTTTTGAGACAAGATTCTGCGGCAATCCTGTCGTAAATGGCTTCTTCCAAGGAACAACGCCTTTTTCGAGGGCGGCAATAATCCTGTCTGTGATGATTTCGTATACGGACATATGTCCTCCTTTTTTTGATAGTTTTTACCTGAACGGGTTTCTTGGGTTTGATTTGAATCGTTTACATTCCTCGGAGTTCGCTCCGGGGTAGTTGGGTATTTGATTGATTCTTTTCGGATAGACCTACTGGTTATTCTCTATGGATATGTATTAGTTTCTGGCTAACATCAAATAATTAATCCTGTCGATAGTAATACATTTTAATATGAAACTAAAAAGTTTTTGTGAATAAAATTTAAAATAAAAGGGGATTTCTATGCTTACTCTATACAAAGCCAATCTCAACAAAGCCAATCACAAACTAACTCTATCCAATAATTATAAAGATTGTGATAACCAAACCTATGACAATCAGCTTCATTACCATGTTATTTATGAGCTTGCCATGCACACTGCGAGAAATAAATATGAACATAAAGTACGTGATGTAATCGAAGAGATACACGATTTATGCGGTGATTTATCGTACAGAGAAGGTATTCTCGAAGAATTTTACGGTGATCAAGCTTTTGCTCGCCGCATTGCAAAATTTGTTAGCTCTGGCTATGAGCCCACGGCAGATTTGACAAGGTATAAGTGCGTCGATGTTGTCGATATTTACCTTTGTCTCGCATATTTTTCTTGCATGAGTGGTTGGAAAACCAGCGATATTAACGTGTTAAAGAAACACCAAGACATGGCTTATTATTTAGCGATTGATTCAAGCGCTACACTCTGGACCACCAACGATAAAGAGATACTTTCTTTTTGTGATGGTAAGGTTGCGCTTGAACTTGCAAAGAATTCAGTTTTAAACGGCTGGACAACTGATGACAAAGAGATACTTAAACTTTGCCGGGGGGAAGTTGCGCTTGTGCTTGCAGGCAATTCTGTTAAAACCGGCTGGACCACCAATGACAAAGAGATACTTATGCTACAAAAATACAGTAGCAACACCATTACATTGGATCTTGCAAAGAATTCAAATAAAAACGGCTGGACAACTGATGACAAAGAGATACTTTCCCTCCACCATGGTCGCGTTGCGCTTAATCTTGCAAAGAATTCAGGTAAAACCGGCTGGACAACTGATGACAAAGAGATACTTTCCCTTCACCAAGGGGGCGTTGCGTTCTGGCTGTCAAAATGTCAGAAACTGTCTACAAGCGATAGCAAAATATTATATCTGGTAGAAGCATATCGTAACCAATACAACAAAAGGATTTTTAACCTGAGAAAAAAAACTGTTTCATAGAGGGATACAGAATGGGTACGCTTGATGACATAAATCCCCGTTGGCTATCGGTAAAACTCGCCTGTGCTTATTCGTCGATGTCAAAAAACACAATAAAGAAATATCTTATCACGGGCGAGATAGCCGGGAGCAAAAAAGGTGGTAAATGGTATGTTGATAAAAATTCTATTGATGCGTTCTTTCAGGAGGACACGGCGCGGGCGCACGAAATAGCAGATAAGATTTTATCGAGGATGAAATAATTGTCTTGACAGATAAATTGTTATTTTTTAAGATCGACACCATGAGGTTATTTAAACGTGCTAACGGTATTTATTACGTAGAGTTAAAGCACAACCAAAAACAATCTCTCCATACTAAAGACAAAAGTATCGCTCAGACCGCTTTCAACAGGCTAAAGCGTGGTGTGCTTTCGGGAAAGCTAACAGAACTTAGCAGTAAGGGCAGCACGATTACCCTTGAACAATTCAAAAAAGATTACATTAAGATTGTGAGCTCAACAAAAGAAGCATCCTCAGAACGATCCGACGACCTTTCTTTTAGAAAATTCATCGACAATGTAGGCAATAAAGCATTGAGAAATATTACCAGCAAAGACATTTCTACATTTCATTCCGACGTGTTAGCATCGGGCGCGAGTAAATCAACGGTGAACACCTATATTAGAAGGCTAAAGGCAGCCTTTAACAAAGCCGTAGATTGGAAATACCTATCAGAAAACCCTTATTTAAAGCACAAACAATACAAGGAAGATGAAAAAATACCCCGTTACCTGGAAATAAAAGAAGTGGCTGTTTTATTCAAGGCAATTACCGATCCTGACTTTAGCACTATGGTTTATACATACATTCTTACCGGATGCAGGCGTGCGGAGCTTGTCAGGCTTAGATGGGAGCATATCAAAGAAGATTATATTATCATTGTCAAGACGAAGACCCACGCAGAGCGGACCGTAACGATTTCGGAAGAATTAAAGGCTATCCTAAAGCCGATAAAACGCAATATAGGTTTTGTTTTCCCCAGGTGGAGATCGCCAGACGCCATATCAAGAAAGTTTCACGGGTATGTTAAAGATGCAAAGATACCGAATATTAGATTGCACGACCTCAGACATACGACAGCCAGTTATCTTGCGATGTCAGGCGAAACCCTTGACAACATTGCTAACATCCTCGGCCATTCCGACAAAAGAACAACAAAAATATATGCCCACTTGTCCCCGGCGTATCAGAAAAAAGCAATGGACAAAATAGGTCCAGCGCTCGGTCTTTCCAGAAAAATATTGCGTTCTATTAAGTAAAACAAAAAAAGGGGATTGCTCTCAAAATGCGCCCACTTGCTTGTAAGTGTTTGATATTATTAGATGAGAAACCTCACTCGTAATGAGCAGGTCCGGGGTTCAATTCCCCGCGTCGGCTTGTAATTTCAATAAGTTACAAACCTCCCAAAAAGACAACCGACAACACACTGACAACATCACAGAAGAGGGGCATTAATTGTGGCCGTAAAATCAGACGATGTCATAGAAATTAAAGACCGCAGGGACACTCCATTTTATATTTGTGATGATGCTCTTGTCGAACGTGCAGGAAAGCATATCGGGCCATTTGGCGGAGCCATAAAGTTTTTATAGCAATTATAGCGGAGAGCTATCAATGTACGAGGAAATTAAAATGCGTCCCCACGGAGATTCGAACTCCGGTTGCCGGCGTGAAAGGCCAGTGTCCTAGGCCTCTAGACGATGGGGACATTTTTGGGCCGTGCAAGACTTGAACTTGCGACTCTCTGCTTAAAAGGCAGATACTCTACCAACCTGAGTTAACGGCCCGTGAGCCTATAAAGATATGAAAATTTTCAGGTATTGTCAAGTCTAATGAAGTCGATCACACAACAATTAAAACTAAGACGAAAAAAGACGGTCCAAGAAAGCCCATTACAAAGCCCTCTAAAAGGTGTCAAAAATGTATACACTGTAACTGCTCAATAACGCTGAACTTATTTATTACACTTTTCTATTCGCCTGCCATGAAGCCTAATAGAATCAATTGAAAATACCATTGTTTCTATTAGGCTTTTTGACTGCTTAACAGAGAGTCATAATAAGATAACCCTTATAATACCAATAATATGGAAATGGATGTCTACAACTTTTTAACAAGTTTTTCACAAAACATGTTGAAAATATCTCCAACCGCTTAATACCAAATTGCAAATGAGGTTTAAGGCTCTGAGCAAAGTTAAGCGTTATATGCAAACAGGTATAAAGAGGGGCGAAGGTTATTAACGGGTTAAAAAGCCTGTAAAACCAACTTTCGTGCCAACCTTCAGATTACAACGGTCCGCTGTTCCTCCATTGATTTCAAGGACATATCTGGCCGGGGCTTTTGAAGCAATAGTGGTTTCGTCATGTGGTTTTGCAAAACGGTAAATGTCGGCAACCATAAATCTTGAATCTATAAAAACCATATCGAGGGAGATAAAAGTATTTCTCATCCAGAAAAACCTTATTTCATCACCGCTGAATATGAAAAGCATCCCGGCATTTTGACCGAGCGACTTTCTGAACATGAGCCCCTTCTCGTGCTCCTGAGGTGTCGACGCAAGCTCAACCTTAAAACTGCATAGCTTTTTCTCATCATCTCCATAAAAAGTTACAGTTTTGTCTTTCGCATAAACATGATATGGATAAAAATATCCAAAGAGTGTAATGAACAGTACGGGTAATAAAAAAAAACGAATGTGATCAACCATTTTTTCTATATTTATGCCGCAAAAATTCAATAACACCAGGCAAAATTGAAATAATAACGATTGCGAGGATAACAAAGGAAAAGTTCTTTTTTACAAAGGTCAGATTGCCAAAATAATAACCGGCAAACATACAGAGCGCTATCCAGGCAACACCGCCTATTACGTTATAACTGATAAACTTCCAGTAGGTCATGCTTCCAATCCCCGCAACAAAAGGAGCAAAGGTTCTGATGATAGGCATAAAACGTGCGATAACAATGGTTTTTCCGCCATATTTTTCATAAAACCGATGCGTACGTTCGAGGTGTTCTTTATTGAGAAAGCGTATCTTTTCTTTTTGGAAAATCTTTGGCCCCACAAAACTCCCGATCCAGTAATTAACGGTATCGCCTGCTATGGCAGCTAATGAAAGGAGCACAAACAGCCAGGCAATATCTAAAGACCCTAATGCAGCAAATGTGCCTGCTGCAAACAACAATGAGTCCCCTGGAAGAATCGGTGTTACCACAAGACCTGTTTCACAAAAAATGATGAGAAAAAGAATCAGATAGGTCCAGAGTCCATAATCCTTAATAAGAGCGCCAAGATGCAAGTCAATATGGATTACAAAATCAATAATATATTTTATCCATTCCATTTAATATCCTCAGAGACATTTTTTCGCTGTATAGTACACTGATATAAACAAAGAGTCAACGGTTGAAACCCTGCCCTGCCTTGACAAAATGTGTAAATGTGTATAATTTAATACTAAATTCATCCGGGGGTTTAAATGAATCAAGCAAAAACATTTTTTCTGATGGTTTTTTTAACAATTATTTTTGTTGCCCTGGGAAGCATGATAGGTGGTCAGACAGGCGCTTATATTGCCTTTATGATAGCCCTGATAATGAATGTTGTTAGCTACTGGTTCTGTGACAAGATCGTCCTGGCCATGTACAGTGCAAAGCCGGTTTCAGAGAAAGAAGCGCCACAACTTTACAGTATCGTCAATAATCTTTCCCAGAAGGCATCCATTCCAATGCCGAGGGTTTACGTAATAGAAAATGAGAGTCCGAATGCTTTCGCAACAGGAAGAAATCCATCGAATGGCGTGGTTGCCGTAACAACCGGGATTTTACGCATATTAAACAGGGATGAGCTTGAAGGCGTGATCGCCCATGAAATGTCCCACATAAAACACAGGGATATTCTCATCCAGACTGTTGCAGCGACACTTGCCGGGGCTATTACCATGATTGCCAATTGGGCAAGATTTGCAGCTTTCTTTGGCGGAGGCAGCAGTGATGACGAAGATGGCAGAGGCAATATCTTTAGTGTCATTATCTTCTCTATTTTTGCCGCCTTCGCAGCAATGCTCATACAACTCGCTATTTCCAGGTCCAGGGAATATCTTGCAGATGAAGGGGGAGCAAGGCTTTCGGGAAATCCTTTGCACTTATCGGGTGCACTAAAAAAATTAAGTGCTGGAGTTGCACTCACTCCTATGAACAATGCAAATCCTTCAACTGCACCGCTCTTCATTGTGAATCCATTTACTGCAAAAGGAGTTCTTGCCCTTTTCAGCACCCACCCTCCAATGGAAGAAAGGATAAAAAGATTGGAGGAGATGGCTTATAGAAGATAGTTTCGGATCCACCCTAAGATCGCTGACAATCCAGATAGTTAAGAAGGTCGAAGAAGGCTACTTTCTCGATGAAGTCATTAATAGCTTTTTTTCACGCTATACCCTTTCTGATGCTCAAAAATCATTAATTTACGAGATATCTTCCGGTGTAATACGCTGGAAGGGTTTCCTCAATTGGGTAATATCCCGGCTTGTCAAAAAAAATGTGAAACAGGAGATCAGGTATCTTCTCTGGGCAAGCATCTACCAGATTTCTTTTATGAAAAAAGGAGACTATCACATTGTCAACGAAACTGTCGACTATGCCAAGAAAGAATACGGCACTTACGTGGCTGGTTTTATCAATGCCGTCTTACGAAAATTCATCCGTGAATCAGATGAATTTTCGAAAATTCGAGATGCCGGGTACCCGCTTACGGGTGTTGAGATTCGAGATTTGCCTTTAGCATATTCTTTCCCAGAATGGCTCACAAAAAGATGGCTTGAACGATACGGAAAGGAAAATGCAGTAAGACTTTTCGAGTTCCTGAATAAGACGCCTGAATTCTCCATAAGAGTAGACATCAACCGGATGAGCAGGGATGAAGCGGCAGAAGAGCTTGAAGGCAAAGGTATCAAAACAAGAAAAGGTCCTTATTCGGAATATGCCCTCTATGTAGACAGGCTCATGCCGGTATTTAAAACTACCCTTTTTAAAAAAGGTTTGATCCGCATTCAGGACGAGGCATCCCAGCTTGTGGGTCTGTCAATTCAGCCGGAAAAAGGAGATATAATTTTAGACGCATGCGCAGGATTAGGCACAAAAACCCTGCACATACAGGAACGCTCACACGACGCCTTTATTTTTGCTATGGATAACGAATTCAAAAGGTTGCAATCTATAAGTAGAGACACCGATCGCCTGCTGGGAGATGCGCTCCACAACCCTTTTAAAAAAGAAAGCATTGACATTATTCTCATTGATGCACCATGTTCGTCACTTGGTATTATAAGAAAACACCCCGAAATAAAATGGCGCAGGAATGAGAAAGATATTGTTGATTTCGGAAATTATCAGCTCGAATTACTCGACTCACTATGGGATAATCTGAAAACCAATGGACATATGGTATATAGCGTCTGTTCATTTGAGCCGGAAGAGACCCTTCAGGTAATAGAAAGGTTTAAAAACAAAAGATCATTTGTGCTTGAAAATCCACTCCCTTTTCTGTTTAATAGAGAATATTTTTTATCTCTCCCTTATGAAACAGAGATGGATGGATTTTTCATCGCAAGATTAAAAAAGATATGAGCTGGTTTAAGGCCTTTTTATACATATTGATATTCATATTCGTCTTTTCCTTTTCTGCGTATCTCACCATTAATATCTTACTGAAAATGCAGATCAATGTAATATGCCCGGATATCAGGGGGGAAACCGTTGAAGATGCAAAGCGCTTAGTGGAAAACAAGGGGTTATCATTGAGCATATCGAGATACGAAAGACGGAATGATGTTCCATATAATCATATTACGGTTCAGAGGCCTGAAGCAAACATCTCTACCCGGCTGGGCAGGACAGTGATGGTTATCGTCTCGGAAGGCCCTGAGCTTATATCGCTCCCGACCCTTGAAGGTAAATCCCTTGCAGACGCTGAGGGCATCTTGAAGGAAAAGAATATTGAAATAGCAAAGATAATACGTGTCCCCCATCCAAAAGCAGGAAAGGTTGTTGCACAGACACCCAAAGGCGGAAAGGATGTTATTAAGGGAAAAGGTGTCACGCTCTTTGTTGGAGTCGAAGAGAATCAGTATTTTTTAATGCCTGACTATAAAGATATGACACCCCGTGATTTAGTTGAAGGGATGGCTGGCAAAAACATAAAATACAAGGTTAATTATGTATTGGAGGGACATAATTCAACAAAAATGGCCATAACAACATCAGCACCCCCAAAAATGATATTCAAAAATGATGGCGAAATAGAAATAAAGGTCTTATCCGGAGGATAAAATGAACAAAACAAAAATAGCCCCTTCAATTCTGTCATGTAACTTTTTAACACTTGAGAAAGAGATTAAGGCTGTAGAAAAGGCAGGAGCAGATCTCATACATATAGACGTTATGGATGGGCACTTCGTTCCCAATATCACCATCGGTCCTCTTTTTGTTGAGCATATCAGGAAAATTACTTCGAAAATTCTCGATGTCCACCTCATGATAGAGAACCCTGCCATGTTCGTTGAAGATTTTATCAAAGCAGGGGCCGATATTGTTACCGTTCATGTGGAAACAGATAATCATATCCTGAAAACCATAGATATTATAAAATCGAACGGCAAAAAGGCGGGGATAACGCTAAACCCTGCCACTCCACTTAACAGCATCGAATATGCGATAAAGGATGCTGATCTCCTTTTAATCATGACAGTAAACCCTGGTTTTGGTGGCCAGGGATATATATCCTCCATGGATGGAAAGATCAGAAAGGCAAAAAGGATGATAGAAGAAACAGGTAGACATGTTGACCTTCAGGTAGATGGCGGAATTAAAGCATCTAATGTAAAGAAGGTTGTCGATGCAGGTGCAGATATACTGGTAATGGGTACGGAAATTTTTCACAGTAAGGACTACATAAAGAAAATTCAGGAAATAAGAAACATTCTGGGAGAATAAAACTGATTCTCGAAAAACAAAAAACTTATAAAAAGGTATTTGATATTGCCTGTAAAGAACTGTTAATCTCAGATTATGAAGAAAAATTCATAAACGCCGGACTAACGTACAGGAACAATCAAAAGGCATATACTGTTTCGGTACCGTTTTTCGATGAGACAATAAACATCAATATCCCGGGCTTCTCATTCAAGAGTTCAAAGAATACCAATATTACACTTGTGACAAGGATCATAATCCTTCACTATATGAACACCTCATCTGGCGAACCCCTGAGTGGCGAAAAGATTACCTATGAAGACATACCGGGGTTGAGGGGCTATCAGCCTGTTTTTGAGAAAAGGGCTGCAAAACCACTTTTGTCCGCCTTTGGGTTAGATAAACATGCCTTTCTTGAAGCGGGTCTGGGACTTGGCGGAACAGAAGAGGATTACGGTGATACATCCTTCACCCTTTATGTATTTCCGAAAGTTCCCATCACCTTTATTTTGTGGGAAGGAGATGAAGAGTTTGCCCCTGCTTTAAAAATGCTTTTTGATTCCTCAATCCTCCATTACCTGCCCCTTGAGGATATCACAGTCATCACAAAACTGGCATCAACAAGGATTATAAAAGAGGCAAGAATCAAGTTCTCAGCATTGGCTTACTGCCTGTTGTACATACTCATCGCCTTTTCTTTTCCTTCATAGATAAATACATGGAGTGCTTCTGCTACACTATCGAGAGATTCGCGAAGTGTCTCTGCATCCTCTTTCTGAAATCTTGAAAGAACATAATCTTCAGGGGTCATAGAGGGATTCCTGCCGATACCTATTTTAACCCTGTGGAACAGATTGGACTGAAGTGCGCCGATAACCGACCCTACCCCCTTATGTCCGCCATGGCCTCCATTCCATTTTATTTTGATACGCCCGAAATCCATATCAAGATCGTCATGGATGAGGATAAAATTCTCCAGTGGTATATTCATATTCCTGATAAGAGAAGATACAGGAGTACCCGAAAGGTTCATATATGTATCGGGTTTTGCAAGAAGGACATTATCCTGGGCACCCGTCTTACATCCATATCTCTTTTTTGTCAGGGGAATATTGAATTTTTCCGAATATCTGTCTATAACAAGATAGCCGATATTATGTCTTGTGTACGAATATTCAAAACCCTTGTTCCCGAGACCGCATAATAGAAACGAAAATATCTTTATTCCTCCTTCTTTTCAACCTCTACCGCTTCTGCCGTTACAGCCTTTTCCTCACCACCTGATGGCGGAATTATGGTAACAATTGCAACATCCATATGCTCAAGAATCTTTACACCGGGTATTGAAATTTCATTTGCATGGATGGAGTCACCTATATCAAGGTTCGTCACATCTAAATCAATTTTTTCCGGTATCATCGATGGGAGACATTCAACCATGATCGTTCGGAGGTGCAACTCTACGATACCGCTATTTTTCACCCCGATCGCTTCGCCTGTAAGGTGTATCGGTATTTCCACCTCAATTTTTCTTTCCATTGATACCTGCAGGAAATCTATATGGAGAACTTCATCCTTCAGGATTCCTCTCTGTATATCTTTTATCATGACAGGTTTTTCTTCTACGCCACCTTCATTGCGCAATTCCATCTTCAAGATTGTATTTCTCTTAATGTTTTTGCGTAATCTTTCCCAGTCTTTCAGAGAAATAGTAATCCCTAATGACTCCAAACCCCTCCCGTACAAAACACAGGGGATTCCGCCTTTCTCTCTTGTACTCTTTGCTTTGGATTTCCCTTTACCTTTTCTAATCTCTGCTTTAATTAAAATATCTTCCATTTACAACCTCCATTTAATTCAGTGAATAGTCGTTAGTGAACAGTCGTTAGCTAAATACTATTTACTATTCACCATTCACAGCTTTTATACAAATAACGAGCTTACAGACTCAGCCCTGTATATTCTTTTAATGGCTTCACCGAGTATTGGTGAAACATCGAGCACTTTTATTTTAGTAACCTTTTTTGCTTCTTCTGAAAGCGGTATCGTATTTGTGACAACAAGTTCTGTAAGTGATGAATTTGCAATTCTTTCTACGGCATTACCCGAAAGGACGGGATGTGTACAGCATGCATAAACAGCCCTGGCGCCATCCTGGATTATCGCTTCAGCCGCCTGAACTATTGTTCCACCGGTATCAATCATATCATCGAGAATGATGGCTACTTTATTTTCAACATTTCCAATGATGTGCATAACCTTCGAAACATTTGCCTTCTCTCTCCTCTTATCGATAATTGCCAAAGAAGAATTCATCCTTTTACCAAGTTCTCTTGCCCTCTCAACACCGCCTGCATCGGGAGAGACAATAACAAACTCCCCCTCAATTTTGTTGAGATATTCAAGCTGCACCGGCAGTGCATAGAGATGATCAACGGGAATATCAAAAAAACCTTGAATTTGCCCGGCATGCAAATCCATGGCAAGAATCCTTGAAGCCCCTGCCATTGTAATAAGATTTGCCACAAGCCTTGCCGATATGGATGTCCTCGGAAAAACCTTCCTGTCCTGTCTTGCATACCCGTAGTAAGGCATTACCACGGTAATCCTTGCTGCAGATGCCCTTTTCAATGCATCGAGCATAATGAGAACTTCCATAAGATTGTGGCTCACCGGCGGGCAAGTAGGCTGAACCAGAAAGGTATCCATGCCCCTGACACTTTCTTCAATCTCCACCTGGATCTCGCCATCACTGAACTTGCCGACCTTGGCTTTGCCCAGTTCAATCTTTAAAAATTTACATATCTTTTCTGTAAGCTCCCTGTTTGCATTACCAGTAAATATTCTGAGCTTATCCACTTATTGCCCCCTGTTATTTTCTGGGGCGGGAGGATTCGAACCTCCGAATACAGGCTCCAAAGGCCTGTGTCTTACCGCTTGACGACACCCCAAATAAAGTATTTTAATCAGTTTGTTTTCCAACTACTTGTTTTTCATACGCCTCTAAAACACTTGACTCAATTTTCTGTCTTGTGGGATTGTCTAAAGGGTGGACCATATCCCTGTAAGAGCCATCCTTCATCTTTTTACTCGGCATCGCAACAAAAAGCTTGCTATCACCATTTATCACCTTCAAATCTCTCACAATAAAACAACCATCCAATACTATAGACACGTATGCTTTTACTTTTTTGTCACTTACAGGGAAAATCTTAACTTCTGTAATATCCATTACGCCCCCTCCTGTGTACTAAATACTATGCGCTACAAACACGCTACACATATCTTTCAAATGTAACAATCCCCTTTCTGCCCCCTCCTCATTTTCAAAAATACCAAAGACGGATGAGCCGCTGCCACTCATTAGTGCACCAATTGCCCCGGCTTTGATAATTCTGTCTTTTATAGCTTTAATTGTTGGGCACATTGGAATTGCGACTGTCTCAAGATCATTCTCCAGCAAGCCTGCAATATCATGGACAGAATAAAACTGCTCTATCAATTTAATATCATTTTCTTTTTTTGTCAATACGATTTTTAAACCTTCATATACCGCTTTTGTGCTTAAAATCACATTTGGATAGACTATAAGATACCAGAGCGATGGCAATTTCACTGGAGATATTGCTTCGCCTGTCCCCCTCATGACGCATGGCTTACAAAAGAGGAACAGGGGGACATCTGCTCCTATCTTCCTCCCAATATCAGTTAGCTCATCAAAATTTATTTTCAATTCCCACATCCTGATAAGTTCTTTCAAAACGGTAGCAGCATTACTGCTTGGACCACCAAGCCCGCTGCCGATAGGGATATGTTTTTCAACAAATACTTTCACACCTGAGTGAATATTGAATCTTTCCTTTAGCAGCATGGCTGCCCTGTAGATCGTATTTGCCTGACCTTCCGGCAAAACACCTCTATCGTCGTTTACTATGACAACGTCATCTTCTAATTCCTCAATTGATATAACATCATAAAGAGATATAATATCAACAATACTCACGATATTATGATACCCGTCAGGTCTTTTTGAGAGAACTTTCAGGAACAGGTTTACCTTGGCAGGAGATTTAATGTGCTTTTTCAATATGAAACCTGTTAATGCTTAATGCAGGGTTGGCAATAATATTGATTTTTGTCTCGTAGGTATTTTCAATATGTTCAATTGAGCTTTTTTCTTCCTCGTAAATGAAGCTTGCCACTTCAGGCGCTAAATAAAGATTTATCTTTTTACCCCCTTCTTTCCTGCAAAAACTAAGGAGTTCTCTCAGGACTTCATAACACACAGTGTAACGGGATTTAATATAGCTGGCACCATCACAATTTGGACACATTTCAGTGAGCATATCGACAATATTATGTCTTGTTCTTTTCCGCGTTATCTGTACAAGCCCAATCTCGCTTATCGGATATGCAAAGGTCTTTATCCTGTCTTTCTTCAAGGCATCGACAAGCGCCTGGAAGACCATCTCCCTTGATTCTTTCCGCTCCATATCTATAAAGTCGACAACAATAATACCACCGATGTTCCGTAAGCGTATCTGGTAGGCAATCTCTTTCACGGCTTCGAGATTGGTCCTCAGTATCGTATCTTCAAGGTCTTTCCTGCCGAGATATCTTCCCGTGTTTACATCGATTACGGTCAAGGCCTCTGTGTAATCAAATACGATATAACCACCCGATTTCAGCCATATCTTCTTTTGTGTAAGTTTGGCAATATCAATCTCTATTCCGAAAGCCTCAAAGACAGGGTCTTTCTCGTTAAAACAGATCGCTTCGCATCCTTCTTCGGGCAAATACTCTTTTAAGAATTCCTTTATCTTTAAAAAGACAGTCTCGTCATCAACCACTATTCTTTTCAAGTTATGAGAATGAAGGTCCCTGATAACCCGTAAAATCATACCAAGGTCCTGATGCAGGATTGAAGGGGCCCTTACGTGTTTTGCCTTGTTCTGTATACTCTCCCATATTCTCTGGAGAAAATTAAGGTCGCTTGCCAGTTCTTCTTCAATTTTGCCCTCAGACGCTGTCCTCGCTATAAGGCCAAATCCCTTGGGACAAATTTCTTTCAATACGCTTGCAAGCCTTTTTCTCTCCTCTTCCTGCTCAATTCTTCTTGAAACACCTATATGTTGTGTTGATGGCATGAGTACAAGGAGCCTGCCGGGTAAGGTAATTTTCGAGGTCACACGTGTCCCTTTCTGCCCGATGGGTTCCCTTGAAACCTGGACAATTATCTCCTGGCCTTCCTCCAGAACTCCCTCAATCCTTTCATTGACCTCTACCTGGGGAACAAAATCAGTATCTTCATATTCCTCATACATGGCCCTGTCCAACAGGATATCACCAACGTAAAGAAAGGCAGATTTCTCAAGGCCTACATCAACAAAAGCAGCGTCCATTCCAGGAACTATCCTGACAACCTTGCCTTTGTAAATATTGCCGACTATATTCTTATCATTCTTCCTCTCTATGAAGAACTCAACGGGAATACCATTCTCCAGAAAAGCCATCCTGATTTCGTTAAACGTCACATTGATTATCAGTTCAGATGCCATAAATTCTTCTATCCTCTACTTTCAAAATTCTTTGAAATGTTCCTAATTGCCATAAACTCTTAATACCCTTTCCTTTCCATATATAAAAGTGTTTTTTGACATTTGTTCGCCACTTTGTTATCTCTTCCATTTCTCTCTCGTCTTCCGATACGAGAACATAGGAGTATTCTTTTACCATATCTTTTAAGCTTCCCACAATAGCCTCATGAATCTTTATGCCTTTCGGTAATTTTAAGTTTATCTTTTTCAGGAGTGTCCCGAAATGTAAAATATCACTATCAGTTTCTATTTCTACCAACTCACATGTACTCTCTATACCAACAGGTAGCGCATCAGACAGGGCAATTTTGGGAAGAGGATGATATTTTCCGTGCATCTTCAACTGGATGCCACATGACCGTATTGCCCTTAATAAAATATTCATCGTGTCTATATGGCCTATATACCGCGCATCGGCATACTTAGCATAACGGAAAGTAATCTTCTTAGAAATTTCGGATTGTTCCGTCTTCGGCAGGATTAAAGCTTGTGAATTGTGAATTGAGAATTGAGAATGTCCCGTTTCAGAATCGATATTCGGTATTCGATAGTCGATAGTTGAAATCCCTTGAACCCTTGGACCCTCGACCCCTTGACCCCTGCCTTTATCGCACCCTATCCCGCACCCTTCACATCCTTTATAACAATCACCGGTGATTTCTCCCTTTTCGGCCCTGCTGAATTCATTCATTAAAAAATTACGATCAATGCCTGTATCGATAAAGTCCCATGGCAACGGATTATCGAATGATCTCCCCCGCAGATATCGTTTCATGTCAAGGCCGTTTTCATCAAACCATTCATGGTATAGGTTCGGTTTAAAAAATTCGCCCCACGCTTCAAGCCTTGTATTCTTATCGGCAAGAGATTCGAAAAGAGGCATCAGCGCACTATCGCCCCTTGATATAATACCTTCAATTAGACTTGTTTCTATGTCCCTGTATTTTACTCTCCCAGACTTTTTTCTTAATACGCTTTTAATCCTGAGCATTTTTTCTTTTAAAATGTCCTTGTCTTCCATGGGCAACCATTGAAATGGTGTATGAGGTTTAGGAATGAAGGGGGAAATTGCAAGATTTACATCAATCCCTGCTTTTTCAAAATGGGTAAAAATCTCTTTGACAACATCCATGTCTTCATCTATTTCCCAGGGGAAACCGATCATAAAGTACAATTTCAATCTTTTCCATCCATATTTCCTGAGTGTGGGGAGTTGTGAAAACAATGCATCCACATCGATATTCTTGTTAATCCTGCATCGTATATCGGGCGATGCAGCCTCAAGGGCAAAGGTGAAGCCTGTTCGTGCGATACCTGCAATAGCACCGATAGCATCTTCATCGATGCTCCCTATTTTCAATGAAGGCAACGACACAGAAACGCCTTTGTGGTTGTTTTTGATGTATGAGATCGTCTGAAAAAGGGAACTGTAATCGCCGGAACTCAGTGAAAGCAAAGATAATTCTTCGAATCCGGTATTTTTAATTGCCATGTCTATAATCTCTGTTACCTTTTCGAAGGATCTTTCCCTGTATGGCCTGTATCCAAAACCTGCAAGGCAAAACCTGCAACCGTTCCCGCAGCCTCTCGATATCTCTATGTTCAATCTGTTGTGAATACTGTTAACAACAGGTATTGGAGGACTTGTTGCATGATACGAGCTATCGAGGTCTTTGATGTATAAACGCTGTACCTTTTCTTTATTGAAAAGCGGTGAGTAAACACCCTCCAGATTGGCCAATTCCTGTATTACATGGTATCTGTCAAGGCCTTTGAGTCCTTTCATCATAGTTAATATATTAACGAGCACATCGTCTGCCTCACCAACTACAATGAGATCAAAAAAACCTTCAAAGGGCTTAGGATTGAGCATTGACGGCCCGCCGCCTATTACAATCGGCCCCCCTGCCCTCTCTTCAGACCTTATCCTGATACCGCCAAGCTTGAGCATATTAATCACGTTTGTAACATTCAACTCATATGACAGGGAAAAACCAACGAGGTCCATCCTGTGCAATGGTGTCTTTGATTCGAGGGTAAGGAGCGGGTAATTGTTTTCTTTCAGATAGGCATCCATGTCGTCCCATGGCGCAAAACACCTTTCGCACCAGACTCTTTCTATTGTATTGGCAAGCTCATAGAGAAGAAAGTACCCGTAATAGGACATTCCCACTTCATATATATCAGGATAGCAGAGGGCAAAGCGGACAAGAACAGACTCAGGGTCTTTCATTGTCTTATTAGTTTCTATGCCTGTATAACGGGCAGGCTTTGCGATGTTATTGGGAATGGCTATCATATGAGATATTCAAATCAATTAAGCATTATGAATGGAGAATTAAAAATGGAGAATTCTATGGTCTCGCAAAAAATCCACCTTGTCATTCTGAAAGGTTTTAGCCCTAAGATTTTAACTTTTTACGAACTTGCCGATTGTAATTCTTAATTATTAATTCATAATTCCTAATTGCTTATATGTACTCCTTCATAATCCCGGTCAGGTCATCCATGACCATTTTTTGTATGCTTTCCAATGCCTTTTGGCTCACTGCCTCAAATCGCAAGACAAGGATAGGTCCGGTATTGGATGGCCTTACAAGGCCCCATCCATCATCGAGAACAACCCTTACTCCGTCTATGTCTATTACTTTATATTTGGATTTATAATATTCAGTCAGTTCTTTGACAACATGAAATTTTACATCATCAGGGCAATCAATCCTGATCTCAGGTGTAGAATACATTTTCGGCACATCTCTCAAATATTCGGAAAGGGGCCTGTCACCATTACCCATAATTTCAAGTAACCGCAATGAAGCATAAATTGCATCATCGTACCCGAAAAATTTATCTGCAAAAAAGATATGACCGCTCATTTCTCCGCCAAGGAGTGCCCCTGTTTCCTTCATCTTCTGCTTGATAAGGGAATGACCTGCCTTCCACATAATGGGAAACCCGCCATGTTTTTCCACATCTTCATAGAGATTTTTTGAGCACTTTACCTCAGAAACAAAAGTTGCCCCTTTGTGTTGTTTCAATACATCTCTTGCAAAGATTATCATAAGATAATCACCCCATATAACGTTCCCTTCGTTATCGATAACCCCGATCCTGTCAGCATCACCGTCATACCCTATCCCCACGTCTGCCTTTGTATCGAGCACTGTTTTTCTCAGGGTAACAATATTTTTTTCCACAGTAGGGTCCGGATGGTGGTTTGGGAAACGTCCGTCCATTTCACAGAAAAGCCCGGTAACATTCTGCCCCATCTCCTTCATTATAGGCAAAGCAACAACCCCTCCTGTCCCATTCCCTGCATCAATAACCACATTAAAGCTTTTGTTCAATGAAATATTTTTCCTTAAAAAATTGTAATAATCTTCTACAATCGTCTTGTACTCCCTGACAGAGCCCGCTCCATGAACAAACTTTTTTTCCTCAATAAGCTTTCGTATGGACTGTATCTCTTCACCAAAAAGCGTTGCCTTTCCGTATGCCACCTTAAAACCATTCTGGTCAGCGGGGTTGTGGCTTCCCGTTATCATGATCCCGCCATCCACTTCAAGATTAAAAAGGGAATAGTAAAATAGAGGCGAAGGGACAACGCCAAGGTCAATCACATCAAGCCCGCTTTCCACCATACCTTCCACCACGAGGTCCCTGTAATGATCCGAACTAAGTCTGCAATCTCTCCCTATTGAGGCATTCCTTTTTCCACGCTCAGCCATATATGCCCCGAATGCCCTGGCAATATTTTTTACAACATCATCGGTCAGGTCTTTTTCAACACCCCCTCTAATGTCATATTCTCTGAATATCTCCTTATTCATAAACTAACCTCCTCTTCTGGTCTATCTCATCTGTCTGGCAAAACGCAAAGTGCATGGCGCATTGAACCCTTGACCCCTTGAACCCTCGGCCCCTGGCCCTTGCGCTCTACGCTTCAGTAAATACTGCCCCCATGATTGCAGAGTCTTCGCCGAGTTTTGCCTTCTCTATCTTTAAACCCCTGATAGATGCCGGCATGGCCCTTTTCTCCATAACATCTCTTATATCGTCAACAAAATAGCGTGTTCCGTAAACCACCCCGCCGCCAAGTATAATTACTTCAGGATTTATCAGATTCGCAATGCTTGCCATGGCAGCACCCATATATTCAATGACCTCACGCCATGCATATACACAAAATTCATCCCCTGATAAACAAGCTTCTTCAATATGGCCCGTGTGCAATATATCCACATTGCCACCAATTATATCCCATATCCTGCCTCTGTAGCCACTCTTTATTTTCTCCTGGACCCTGCCCACGATATATGATCCGCCACAGTATGCTTCAAGGCAGCCATGATTACCACAGTTACATTTATAGCCATAGGGGTTGACTGTAATGTGCCCAAGTTCACCGCCTACATTTGTAAAACCTCTGTATAATTTTCTGTTTATAATGAGCCCGCCGCCAATACCTGTTCCGATAAAAACACCAACCACATCATCGGGGGCGCTGTTTAAACCAAATTTCCACTCACCATAGGTTGCCGCATTAACATCGTTCTCAATAAAAGTCTCTATTCCGAATATCTTTTCAAAATCCTGCTTTAATGGCACATTATGCCACCCAAGATTGGGGGAGAATACAACATTATGAGTCTTTTTATCTATCTGACCTGCTGAAGCGATACCTATCCTTCCAATATCCTTTTTATGCAGTCCACACTCCTTTAAAACATTATCAACTGTATTTACAATATCATCCCTGACGCATATATAGCTGTTCTTTGCATCTGTTGGTATCTTTATTTTATAAATGATGCTACCCGTCTCATCGACAACACCGACTAAAATTTTTGTTCCGCCTATGTCTATACCAATCCGCATAATTGACCCTTAGCTTTCAGCAGTCAGCTTTTAGCAATAACCTTAAAACTTAAAAGCCGAAAACTGAACCTTGAATATTGAACTGTTCTCATTTTAATGCTTAAATAATATATGCGAATATGTAAAATCTCAAGGTAAAAAGGGGAAACAACATGGAAAAGCAATATGTCATTGACGAGATAACCGTTAAGGATACATGGCGGTTGTTCCATATCATGGCAGAGTTTGTAGAGGGTTTTGAAAATCTTGCTGATATCGAGCCTGCGGTAAGTATTTTCGGAAGCGCACGGCGCCAAAAAAATGATCCCGTTTATGAAAAGACATTTAAGCTGGCAAAACTCCTCGGCAAAAACGGATTTAATGTAATTACCGGCGGCGGCGGCGGCGTTATGGAGGCTGCAAACAGGGGCGCCAAAGAAGCCGGTGCAAAATCGGTAGGAATAAACATCGAACTTCCATTTGAGCAGAAACCCAATCCCTATACAAACGTTAAGTTAAGCTTCCGGTATTTCTTTGTACGAAAAGTCATGTTTTTAAAATATGCCATGGCTTATATCATTATGCCTGGCGGATTCGGTACGCTTGATGAATGCTTTGAGGCCATTACTCTGATTCAAACAAAAAAGGTCAAGCCCTTCCCCGTTATTCTTGTTGATTCAGCATACTGGAAAGGCCTCATCGATTGGGTTGAGTCAACACTATTGCCAATGTCCAACATTTCAAGAGAGGACATGGGGATTATTAAAATTATGGATGAACCGGAAGAAGTGGTGGATTACATCAAAAAATTCGTCATCCTCCGTTGAAAAAGATATTACCATTTTATTACTTTAATCCCACTGAATACTTTTTCACGAAATGGTGGGGATAATATGACATTTTCGCTTCCCTGAGGCCGGGTAAACCGAGGTCCTGCTCTCTGTTCACATAAATGGCACCCTGCACGAATTTTTCACAGAATTGCTGATTAATGATCTGGTATAATCCAGGAATTTCCGGATCTGCTTTTTCTATATGCACAACTGCAGTTGTATCGTTCAGCATTTCACCTATTGTAAACGCCACAACCTTTCCTTCAATGGTAATGACACCGCCTTCTACTTTGAGGGTATCAAAATGTGCAAGTACCTCAAGGACTGCATCCCATTCACCCAGCAGGTTTAAATCTTCTTCACAACGTCTTAACTGACACCATTTTTCCTGTAATTCAAGACAGGCCTGTATATGCTCAGGCATTAAGCGGTCATACATAAATGAATAGGTACGCAGCAATTGATTTATGTGGTTTCGTTTTGAGCGGTATTTGTTTCCCGAAAGTAGCGCAAGGTCATTCTTTAAATAGACATAATCGAAATGTTCCCTTGTCTCATCAATGGTACAGCGCCCTTCCCTTTCGAGTTCCGAGACAAGTCTTTCATCTGCCCTTTCAATATGCGGCGCATCCACCTTCATTTCCTCCCGCAGCCATTCAAGGAGCTTCAGGGCGGCATTACACCTTGATGCAGGGCCAACCGGTTGCATGGCGTATATTGAATCCTGGCCGTTCTGACAGACAATCATCAGCCAGTCTTTGAACAGAGCCCACTGAAATTTATAATGTTCGCGCCATATAAAAAGATTTGTAAATGAGTATTCGGAGACTTCAGGATGGTACTGTTTCAAAATATCCCGAAATATATCACGGTCGCCCAATTCAATGGGCCTAAAATAAGGAAATACAGGGGCTTCGAACATTTGTATAATTGAATATGAAATTCATATCATTGTCAAATAAAGTTCAAATGCAAGGGTAAAGGTAAAATATTGGTGAGGTAGCCGCAGGTCTTGGCCTGCGTAAGCGCTTATTTATAAAGCCAGGACAAAGAAAATATGGTAAAATGTAAACAATGGAAATCAATAATCATAAAATCGACCATATAATAAAATCCCTCTCAAACTACCTCCAGGGAAAGGACGTACCACTTAGACTCTCTCTTGTATCCTTTTTTTCGAGAGGCCATTTATTGATTGAGGATTTGCCGGGCCTTGGAAAAACAACCCTTGCCATCGGCATTGCCAGATCGCTTGGTCTTACATTTGGAAGGATCCAGTGTACCAGCGATTTGCTTCCAACCGATATTACAGGACTATCCATCTATAACAAGAGCGCCGGGGTGTTCGAATTTCACCCCGGACCAATTTTTAACAATATTGTACTCTGCGATGAAATAAACAGGGCTACACCGAAAACGCAAAGCGCACTCTTGGAGGCTATGGGAGAAAAACAGGTAACCATCGAGGGAAAAACATACAAACTCCCAAGGCTGTTTTCTGTTATTGCCACCCAGAACCCCGTTGAACAGTTCGGAACATTTCCCCTCCCCGAGTCGCAACTCGACAGATTTATGATGAAAATAAGCATCGGGTATCCCTCCCGTGATGCAGAGAAGGAAATCCTTAAACTTGGGAGCAAACGGGAAGAGCTTTATACAATAGAACCTGTAATGAATAAGGAAGAGGTCATCCAGCTTCATGCAGATATAGAAAAAAATGTATACGTATCCGATAAGATTCTCGACTATGCCCTTGCAATTATAGAGGCAACAAGAAATAATGAGTACTTCACGGCAGGACTTTCAACACGCGGAGCGCTGACCCTCATAAGCACAGCAAAGGCAAATGCATATTTCCACAGCAGGGATTTCGTTATTCCCGAAGATATAAAAGAATTGTCCGGGTACACAATACCGCACCGGGTCCTGTTTAAAGAGGAATATGAGGCACTCGATAAAAAGGAGATCGTAAAATCTTTAATAGAGGCAATACCCACCCCGGCGTAATAAAAATTACAAAAGCAGGTTTTCTCTACATTCTTTTGACAATACTGCTGGGTGTCTCTGCGGTCAATACGGGCAATAATCTTATATACCTCATCGTTTCAGCCCTTCTCAGCTTCATGGGAATTTCCGGATTCTTCGGTAAGAATAACCTGTCGAAAATTGCTGTTGAAGTGGAATTCCCTCAGGAAATCTATGCAAAAAATAATTTTCCCCTGAAAATAATACTTAAAAACAAGAAAAGGCTATTACCGGTGTTTTTATTGAAAATCCATATTGACGGGCATTCAATACTTTTTCCTTTTGCAGACGTTAAAAGTGAAACAACAAAATATATAAACATTTCTTTTCGTAAGAGAGGTCAATATACAATAAAAGATGTGTACATAAGCTCCGTATTCCCCTTCAATTTTTTTACAAGATTCAGACATCTTAACAACACGTTTAATTGCATTGTTTTTCCCGAATTAAAAAAGTGCGATCTTATCACACTTTACGAAAAGGGGAGAAGGCTAAAAGGTGAAAAGGCCTCCGATAAAATAGGTTTTGAATCGGATATCGTTTCCATACGGGAATATGTATACGGTGATCCGTTAAAATATATCAACTGGAAGGCAACTGCGAAAACGGGTGTATTAAAAACAAAAGAGCTCTCATCACTCTTACATCAGCCCATTACCATAGATTTTGACAAGGTAATCATAAAAGACACTGAAGAAAAGATTTCCTGCATCTCCTATTCTATTATTCAACTCCTTAAAAAGAATATGCCTGTAGGGTTAAAAATAAAAGACATGTTATATGAACCCGGGACTTCGCGGAATCATAAGATAAGTATGCTGAAAGGGCTGGCGCTGTTCGAAAAAAAGTGAATAGTGAATGGTGAATAGTGTTTAAATATTGGGGTATTGAAACCATCGTCAAGCTCATAACCTATCTTGTTGGAATGTTGGGGTTTCTTGCTGTATTCAGGTATATTGATCTGTTTTTTAATATTGCCTTTTTATCTCTCTTTTCCCTTTCCCTGTATTTTGAATACAGCAAGAAATTCTATATTCCGCGGTGGGTATTGAATTCACTCTCACTGCTGGTCATATTCTTTTCTTTTTACCGGTTTAAGCTCGGCGATCTTGTAACACAGATTATCGAAGCCCTGCTAATCCTGCTTGCAATCAAGTTTATTGAAGACAAGAAATTCAGAGATTATATGCAGATTTATGCAATTGTCCTCTTTCTGCTTGCCGGTCTCGGGTTGCTTTCTCTTGATATAACCTTCATCGTGTATCTCCTTATACTCGTTTTTCTTCTCACAACCTCCATTGTTTTGCTTACCTATTATTCGCAGGACCCCAACCTTTATTTCACAAAGCAGACTGTAATAAAAATAGTTCTCAAATCCATGTACATCCCTTTGGTGGCCATACCTGTAGCCGTTCTTATGTTCGTCATACTCCCCCGCACACAGTACCCTCTCTTCCATTTCCTTAACAGAGCCGACAAGGCAAAAATAGGTTTTACGGACAATGTAAGGCTTGGTGTTGTTTCTGACATTCAGGAGGATTCAAGCGCCATTTTAAGGGTCAACACGGAAAAAATAGATGATAATGCCCTCTACTGGCGAGGTATTGTCCTTGATCATTTTGACGGTACATCGTGGAAGAGTACGTCAAAAGACAAGGCTTCAATGTCCCTGCCTGCCCCATCAAAAGGGAGAAGCGTCAGACAGGTTATCTATCTTGAACCATATGAAAACAGGTACCTTTTTGCGCTTGATAAACCTGTTTATATTTTTTACAGAGGTGCAAGGAAGTATGATGATTTTACTTTCGTTTCAACCGGTTACATCGAAAAAAGGATAAGATACGAGGCTGTTTCAATCATTACTGACACGATCAGCGAAAGTGAAATTGAAGAAAGCAAATATCTCCAGATGCCTGATAATTTATCTCCAGAGATTGCAAAGCTTGTAAAACGTATCACCATACACAAAGATGAAACCAAAAACATGCAATCTATTTATGCATTCCTGAACGATGGCACATATAAATATTCCCTTAAAAACCTTCCAGTCACAAAAAATCCTCTCGAGGATTTTCTCTTTCTTTCTAAATTCGGCAATTGCGAATACTTCGCCTCTGCTTTTACCATAATGCTCCGTCTTGCAGGTATCCCTTCAAGGGTTGTAGGCGGGTATAGGGGCGGTTACTACAATGATCTGGGTGGATACTACTTGGTGCCTCAAAAAAATGCACATGTATGGGTTGAAGCATATATCCGGGAAAAAGGATGGGTTCGTATGGACCCGACTCCTGCAACACTTGATCATTTTGCATCCCTTATGAAAGGGGACATATTCTTCAGACTGAGCGTTTTACTCGACACCGTAAACTATTACTGGTATGCAACGGTCATTAACTATAATTTTGAAAAGCAACTCTCAATTTTTTATTCAATAAAATCAGGCATTAAGAAGCCCAACTTCAAGCTTTCCTTCAACAAAGCTGACATTGCAAAATATTTGGTTATTGTCCTCGCTTTAGCAGGAATTGTGTTCGCTATCCGTGCTGCTGTGAGGTTTGATAACTCCAAAGAAAATAAAATCCTTTCTTTATTTCAAAAAGCAGTGGGCAAATACGGCTATAAGAAAACAAAAACGCAGGGACTTGAGGAGTTTGTTATGCAAATGCCTGACGAGAAGATTAGACAATCCTCTTATGCATTTGTCAGGGAATTCGAAAAGCTTTACTTTAAAGACAAACAACTCTCCCCGGATGATATTAAAAAATTAAAATCCCTTATACAATCAATAAAATGAATAAACTACCCCGCAGCAGGTTTAAAGTTTCAACGTAATAAGCCTTTTTAAACGAAGTGCATTCAACAGGGACACTGTCATGAAGAAACCCCGATCAATTTCAAGATGAGCAGCTTTGTCTGTCTGAAGAGAAACAAGAGCAGCGCCTGGGGTATCGAGTGAATGGCAACCCCTGATGTCGTCTGATAGCCGAGCGTTTGGTTCTATCTGACCTTTATCCCTTCATCGAGGTACTTGATGATGGGATAGATGAAGAACTCTATGATGCGGCGCTTCCCGACTTTTATTTCAGCCGTCAGGCTCATGCCGGAGGATATTTCTGTCTTATTGCCCTCAACGATGATGTGCGTCTCAAGAGGGCTGATAAAAACTTCATACACCGGCCCCAGCTTCTCGTCCTCCGTACTATGTTTCGATACATTCCTCACCGTTCCGTTCAGTGTTCCGTACTTCTGAAAATCGAAGGTATCGATCTTTATGAGGACGGGCATGCCGTCTTTTACAAAGCCTATGTCCTTGTTGAGAACCGTGGTCTTCATGACAAGGTGCGTTCCGGCGGGTACCACCACCATGAGTTTCTGCGCAGGCGTCACGACTCCCCCTACGGTATGCACAAAGAGATTTGCAACATACCCTTCGACGGGAGACAAGATGCGCTGCTTTTCGTTCCTAAACGACGTCTTGTCCATTTCCGCCTTTATCTCGGTTGACTGCTTGTGCTTATCGGAAAACTCCTTCAGCGACGTTGTTTTGAAGTTCTCATTGATGTACGCCATTTCATGCAGTATCTGGTTCTTCTGCTGGGCAAGCCGATCAATCCTGCCCTTCGCCTGCTCAACATTATTGCCGTATGTCAGGACATCATTCAGCGCCTTCTCGTATTCGCTTCTCGATATAATGTCGATAACGCCCTTGAGCCGTTTTTCCTTTTCCGTCGCAATATCGAGTAAGGCCTCGTTGTGAAGCCTCTCTTTTTCGGTAGAATTTATCTCCTCTTCCGTCTTCCTCAGTTCGGCCTTCTTCGCCTCAATCTGTTTTTCAAGACCCGCTACTGACGACTGATATAACTCGCGCTGTGTCCTGACAGACTCCCTGTCATATTTCTTAGCGTCAGGACCAAAGGCCTTTTTCCCCAGCGACGCGTCGATACGATGCTTCTCAAGCTCCAGATGCCTGAGGGTCTTTTCCTTCGATTCAAACTCAGGCGCCGTAATGGACGGGTCAATATCCATGAGTACCTGCCCTTTCCGCACAAAATCCCCTTCCCTGCAAAGGATACTGCTCACAACGCCTGTGTCGAGGGGCTGGATAATCTTCACATCGCCATCGGGAATGACAAGACCCCGCGCAGAAACGACTACGTCCACCTTGCCCAGGCACATCCACACCGTGAAGAATACCATCGCCGCGATAATGACCCAGAAGATGATCCGCCCCAGGGGATTGACCGGCCTTTCCTCGATCTCAACCATAGTGGGCTTGAATTCATGGGCGTCATCCTTCCCCAAGTTTAGCGTAAATCGGATAGTGGATAGCTTAGAGCGTAGAGCGGATATATACAGCCTGGTTTTGTTTTTATTGTCAGTCATCGCATATCATCCCCGCCATTCTTTCGGCAACTGAACAGTCTTTCATGCCTGATTTCATAACCCTGCCCCCCTCCTAACCTTCCTGCTGTTCATAGAGATGCCGGTAATATCCCTTTTTTGCCATAAGTTCATCGTGGTTGCCCATCTCAACAACCTTCCCGCTGTCGAGGGCCACGATGAGATCACAGTCCTTTACCGTGGAGAGCCTGTGTGCCACCATGAACATGGTTCGCCCTGCCTTGATTTTACTGATATTCTGCTGGATAATCTTCTCCGATTCATAATCAAGGGACGATGTGGCTTCATCAAAAATGATGATCCTCGGGTTTGTAATAATGGCCCTGGCAATGGCTATCCGCTGTTTCTGCCCGCCCGATAGTGTCGAGCCGCGCTCTCCCACGAGCGTGTCGTATCCCTGTGGCAATTTTGCGATAAATTGATGGGCGCCTGCTACCGATGCCGCTTCAATGATATGCTCCATGGGGGCATCCGGCCTCGGCAGCGCAATATTCTCCCTGATAGTTCCACTGAACAGATAATCCTCCTGGAGCACAACGCCGATATTGAGGCGCAGCCACACAGGATTTAAATGCCTGATGTCAATATCGTCCATATAGATGGCCCCTTCGCTATTAAGATAGAGCCTGTCGATTAATTTTGTGATCGTGCTTTTGCCTGATCCGCTCCTTCCCACCAGCCCCACACTCATCCCCTGCCTTACCGTAAAGCTCACATTCTCAAGGGCATTGGGCGCATCCATGGCATATCTGAAAGACACGTTCTCAAACCGTATTGCACCCTGAAGGGACGGGAGCGTAATATCCTTTCCCGACCGCAGTTCTACGGGATTGTTGAGTATATCCCCAATCCGGTCCACCGACAGGAGCGCCTGCTGGAATTCATTCCAGAGGTTCACAAGCCTCAGAAAGGGCCCTGTGAACTGCCCCGCAAACATCTGAAAGGCAATTAACTGGCCAATGGTAAGTTGATTGCCGATGACAAGTTTCACCCCGAGATAAAGTACTGTTATCGTCATCAGCCTCTGGAATGTGCCCGAGAATGCGCCTGCTAAAGTGGACATATTTGACAGCTTGAAACTCGAATTGACGTACTTGCTCAGGTTTTCTTCCCATTTCTTCTGCATCGACCCTTCCAGCGCAAGAGACTTTACCGTCTGTATGCCTGTCACCGACTCAACGAGATAGGAATTGGATTGGGCCGCCATCTGGAACTTATATTCAAGCCTCCGCCTCAATTCTGGCGTGACAGTAACGTAGAGAGTTCCCACAACGCATACAAAAGCAATAAAAACAAGGGTCAACGTGACGCTGTAGAGAAACATGACGACCACAAACACAAGGGAGAAGAAGAGGTCGATGATCACGGAGACAGATTTGTTCGTAATGAATTCCCTGATATTATCGAGTTCCCTCACCCGTGCTACAATGTTGCCCACCTTCCTCGATTCGAAATAGACAAAGGGGAGCGAAAAGAGGTGTTTAAACAGCTTTGCCCCCAGCTTTGCATCGATCTTGTTGGCCGTGTGGATGAAGATATAATTCCGTGACATATTCAGGAGAAATTCAAAAATGGCAACAGCGATGAAGGCAACGGCAAGGACATCCAGGGTGGTCATACTCCGGTGGACGATCACCTTGTCGAGGATCACCTGCGTAAAAAGCGGGGTTACAAGCCCGAAAAGCTGGACAACAAAGGAGCCGGTAAAAACCTCGCCTATGACGTTCTTGTAATGGAGAATCTCGTTGTAAAACCACCGGAACCCGAATGCTGCCTGGCTGGAGATCATCATGTGCTTGAATACTACATACTCCCCGCTCGACAGGGAATCAAGCTCATCGGTTGTGATCGCCTTTGCGGCCATCTCTTTCGGCAAGAATACAAGGGTTTTCCCATCCTCATGATTTGTCTTGAGGAGTACGCCGAAGGTTTCGTCCTTGAATAACACGATGGCAGGAGCCGGATATTTCTCAAGCAGTTCAACAGGGCCCATCCTTTTTATCCGCGCCTTGAACCCAAGATTCTTAGCAATGAGGAGGAGCTGTTCTTTGGGGATCTCTCCGTCGGTAATGCCGTATTCTCTCGTCACTGTCCGCAAATCCACGTTAATCTGGTTTATCCTGGCTATAAGTTCAAGGCACACGAGTGCAGTCTGCATCAGCGCACTTCCTCCGCGAGTATATTGAGTTCCTTAACGGCAGACACCCTTGTAACAATCGCCTTTGCCAGCTCAAACCTCTGGTTCACCAGCTCCGCCTTCCGGTTGAGGAAATCCACCCACTCTGTCACCTTCTGTTCCACAAGTCTCTCAGACATGGACAGGTTTGCCTGAACCTTCGTCACCATCTCTTTCTGATTTTCGATGCCGCCGGTATAGGTGCGCCTCGCTTCATCCGTTTTGTTATACCTGCTTGTAAGCTCAGCGAGCTTTTTATTCTTTTCGGTCTTCAGCCTTTCAATTTCAAGGGTCGCCTTTTCCATGTCCGCAGTGGTCTTAAAACCTTCAAACAGAGGCCATGTGGCAGAGATGCCCACAAAGTAATTCCTCGGCTTGATAGACGTCACTGCGTCGCCATACCGGTTCAGGTCGCTCCCGTAAAGCATATAGCTCGAATAGAGCCCGAATTGCGGCAGCTGGTCATTTTTCAATACTTCCAGTTCCGCCTTCTTCTTTTCGATCTCAAGATTATATATCTTCGCCTCAGGGGATTTTTCCGCATTAAAATCGCCGCGAAAATCTTCATCGTAACCGGCGAAATCTGAAACAAAAAGACCTTCTGCATCATACTTATCCCCCGTGTAAAAGGAAATATCCTGGAGGAGCGTTTTCACCTTCAGCTTCAGGTTTTCAATGGCATCAACCGTTTTGACAACCTTTAAGGCCTCATCAACCATTTCCAGTTTCGATATGGTGCCAGCATTAAAGAGCCGCTCCTTCGTCAGTGAAAGCTCCTTGTAAAGTGCAAGCAGTTCCTTCTTTGATTCAAACTCCTTGAAGCTGATCAGCATATCGGAATAAAGACTCAGGACTTTGAGCTTTATATCTCTTATAGACTGGTTGTGGATTGTCCTTTTAACATCCACATCCTTGTTGGCGATAAGCACCTTTTTGCCGGTTGAACCGAAATCGAAAAGGTTATACGATGCGGCAACAGAAAGCAGGCTCTGGTACATGGTATTCTCAACAACAACCGTGTTCCCTACTGCAGTCACCTGCTGGGCAGTGCCACCTGTCAAGTCCTTCACATATTCAGAATTCCATTTCGCGCTCAGCGTAGGATAGTACAGGGAATATGCCTTCTTCCTGGCCGATGTGCTGATTTGAATGTCGAGCCCGGAAATCCTCACATCATGGGCGTTCTTCAAGGCCTCCTCCACCACGCTCTCGAAATCCAGTGTTTGGGCCGGGAGCGCTGGCTGAGGGAACACTATTAACAATGATAGGGCGTATAGCGTACAGCGAGAAATAGCGGATAGCGTATAGCGGATAGCGTATAGAAGGGGTCTTATCATGATCGATCTCACATCCTTTACGACTGCTTTTGGTTTATCATTGTGTAGAGCATGCCGCCCGCCTCATCTGCTGGGATAGGCCGTATATCTCACTGGCAGGGAATGACTTCGTAACAGTGTAGATTGCCCTGACCAATTGAAATGCTTTCTGCCAAACAATCAAGTCTTTAAAGCCTCTCGTTTTCATTGAACCACCTCTCTTATTAACGTATAGCGCATAGCGTATAGGGGAAAATAGATAGCATCCAATCCTGTTCTCCTTTTCTGCTGTTCTGTCTAAACGCTCCACGCTATACGCTATACGCTCTACGCTATTCTCTGCTCTTCCTATCGGCTATCCGCTCTACGCTGTCCTTTACCTCACCACAAACTCCACCGAGTCAACGATGCGGTCCTCCCTGTCCACAATGCATAACTCATACTTGCCCCGTTCCGGTTTCCACAAAAACAAGTGATCGGAATGACCTGTCTTTGCCTTATTCAGCACCCATTCATACCGGTGTGATTCAGGTTGAAATCTGAAGGGGACGCGCTGAAGTTCTTCCGGTATTTCAGGGTCAAGGGCAACGAGGGTCTCGTCTGCCGGGTATACAATCCCAGGTTTCTGGTGAAGCGTATTTATCCTGACCGGGTAACGAGGTTCGGTGTCTTTCAAGAAATACTCCTGCCGGGAGGGTTCGATGTCATGGTGGTAGGAAAGCGTGGCTAACACAACACCTGAAGGCGGTTTCGGAGGAGTTGAAGGAATCGCGTCATGGAGGTAGTTCATAACTTCCAGCCATACAGGCGCAGCGCCTGTTATGCCGCTCACGTTCCTCATGGGCTCTCCGGAGAAGTTCCCCACCCAGACACCGACAGTATATATATCCGAATATCCTACACACCAGTTATCCCGCATATCTTTGCTCGTTCCGGTCTTCACCGCCGTCCAGAACCGTGTTGACAGGGGGTTTTCAAGACCAAATGTGGCGCTTCGCGCCTCCCTGTCCGACAGGATGTGGGAGATGACAAAAGCCGTATCCGTGTTGAAAACCTTTGCCGGCTTTTTCGTCTTCCCGTCCATGGTCAATTTCGGTTCGCTCCACATCCCCTTGTTGGCCAGCGTTCTGTATGCGTTCACGAGTTCGAAAAGGGTAATGTCCGCTGAACCGAGGGCAATGGAATATCCGTAATATTCCGCCTCTTCGGTAAGACTTTCAAAACCGGTACGTTTAAGCCTCTCCACGAAGGGCACAAGCCCCACAAGAAGCAATGTCCTCACAGCAGGAACATTCAGCGATGCAGAGAGGGCTGTTCTGACGCTCACGCTGCCCCTGAAGGTATTATCATAGTTTTGCGGGACATAGAGCCCGGTAGGGGTTGTAACATGGAGCGGCGAATCTTCCAGGAGAGAGGCCGGGGTAAGGAGCCCCTTTTCAATGGCAAGCCCGTAGAGGAAGGGCTTCAGTGTTGAACCTGCCTGTCTTCTTGCCTGTATGCCATCCACATGGGGAGCGCTTGATGAAGGGCCGCTGTTGCCGACATAGGCAAGGATCTCACCTGTTCTGTTATGAACTACCAGTACGGCGCCATCGGAGACATTGCCTGTTTTCAATTGTGCCAGATAGTGTCGTAATGTCTCACTTACGTACCGCTGCAGTTTTCCATCGATTGTTGATACAATCTTTCCCTTCTCGCCCTTGAGCAGTCTGTAAGCGACATGAGGGGCAAGGGAAGCGACGGGCTTTATGGAATACATCTCTGCAAAGCGGTTCTCAGTGGACTCACATACCGTCCCCTTTGATGACTTCTCATAGGCACAGGCCTTTTTGATCACACTGTGCATGGGGGCATTGGGTGAGGTAATCAAAGCGGCGAGTATGAATGATTCCTCGTCATTGAGACCGCCCGGTTCCTTGTGAAAAAGACCCCGTGATGCGGCAGTGATGCCCTGAAGCTCTCCCCTGTAGGAAATCAGATTGATGTAAGCTTCGAGTATCTGTTCCTTTGACCACTGTTTTTCTATGGCGATGGCAGCACATATCTGCTGCCATTTCTGCCTGATCCCCCGTCTGGCGCCCTTGGGCTTCAACCGCTTATCAAGGGCGGCTGCAAGCTGCATGGTAATAGTGCTTGCACCCCTCAATCTTTTTGGTCCGAGGTTTTTCAGCACCGAGGCGCCCATGGCAAACCAGTCTACGCCATGGTGTTGGTAAAAACGCTTGTCTTCGACGAAGAGTACCGCCCCGGTGAAGGCCGGCGATACGCTGTTCAGGGAGGCCCACTCAAGTCGTCTGCCCTTTTCATCAACCCTTATCTGATGGATTACCTCGCCATGTCTGTCGAGGAGCAATGCATCGGATTGCTCGTAGGAATGCTTCACTGTTTCATACGAAGGCGGCCTTTGAGATCCTGCACCCTTTGCAAGCAAGAGCGCTCCCGCGACCATGATAACCGCCAGGCAAATCCCCGACCACAATACACCTTTCAACCACATAGTTTTCAAGGTTTGATCTCAACTCTTTTGTTCGGAATCTCACCGAACATCTCCGGCGAATAGAGGGCTTCAACCCTCGTTTCCGGAAGCTGGAAAAGGCCTTCATTGTTAAGCCTCAGCGTATATTCAACGGTCCATTTCCCCTTGGGCACAAATTCGTAGTAGACCCTGAGAGCTTCAAATGTGCGTTCACGGAATGCCTCCCAGGTACGTCCCATTCTACCGGCCTCGCTGCCTGTCAATATGGCCGAATCCCTGCCAAGCCCGCTTCCAAGGATCATGGAACCTGCCGGGATAGGATCGCTTACAACAACCCAGGTCATATCGGACTGCGCTTCAATTTCAAGATTCACACGCACCACATCGCCCCTGCTCCAGACCCCTTTGTCCTTCCGGTCCACTGCCGTTAAAGTCTTTTTGATCCTATATCCGCTGGAAAAAGGCTCCTTCAAGGGAATTGCGGCCATACTCCGGACTGTTGCCCAGGGGGCTCCGGTGCCTTTCTGGGTAACATTCAGCGTCTCTCTGCCCTTGGGCCAGGCAAACGATATATCTGCCCTTCCCCGCTGCGACTTGCCCCAGTCTGTCACTTCCGTTTGTTTGCCGAGGGTTGCGATAGTTGTCCCGGTTACCGGCACCGACTCATAGATCTTTGAGAATTTCTCTGTGGCAAGCACTCCCCACGCATTGGCAAGCGTCGTGTCCCAATGACCTTTTTTCATGCGTCCCAGTGAGCCCCTTGCGACCCGTGGTATATCTTCCTTCCAGTCATCCAGTGCAATGGCGGTAAGCAGTATCTTTGCCGCATTCAGATCGGGAGTTGTCATGAGCCACCACAAGTTGTCCTTGTCCTCGGTGGAAAATCCCATGGTTGTCCCCTGGAGGTTGAGCCTCGAACGGAGTATCTGGACTGCCTCTTTCAGCTTTCTCTTCTGGTCGGGTATATCGCCTGTCCTCATAAGGACATTTGTCCAGTCCAACACAGCAGAAGTGGGCCACAGGTTTGGTTCAATCGTTATGGATGCAAGGAGCTTGCTGTCGGCCAGCCCGTATCGTGAAAGGGCCTCTACGGCTGCCATCTTTCTGATAGAGAGATCGGCTGTGGGCAGTGAGGACCAGCGTATCACCCTCCCTTCTACAAAACCTTTCAGCCCCTCCGTCATGCGCTCTCTCAAATCGTCAGGAATGGCATATCCCGACTCATGGCTGACAGAAAGCATATAGGACGTCAATATGTCGCTTCCATACAGCATCAGAGGAAAAAATTTGGCAAGGCCGTCCGAATCGAGGTATGCAGGCAATTCTGCCGTGATGCCCGCCCACGCCTCTTTGTCCCTGAGTGCAACGGCCCTGGACGTCTTCTGTTCAAGACAGGTGTAAGGGTATTCCTTCATGTATTCCCTGACCCCGTTTAACCCTTCCGAAAGTTTGGGCCTCAGGAGAAGATTGACGCCGCCTCTGCCCGGTACGGCATCGTCAGGCTTTTCAACTGTCACCTGAAACACATCCTTAACCTGGGTCAGCGTAGCCTGGAAAGTCCTCACGGGAATCGCCTTTATCACCTTCTGCGAGACCTTAATCCTGTCATAAGCATTGCCGCCCGCTTCTTTTGCCGCCGTCTCGTATTCGAGTTTTTCCGGTCCATAGGGGACCGTTATACCCCACTTGAACTCCTTTGCTTCGCCAGCTTTGATCGTTTCCTTCACGGGCTGCATCTCTTTTTTCTCTTTTCCGTCGTACACGCTCATCGTTGCCTCAACAACCATATCCCTCAGGGATGTGTTTCTCACCGTCGTTCCTGCAGTAAATTTGTCTCCTTCCCGCACCAATGGCGGAATTCCTGAAAATATCGACAAATCCTGGGTAGTCCTGATACTCTCGCTGCCGGCGCCGAAAAGACCGCTGCCGCCTCCGCCGGTGCCTGTGCTTCCGCCGTTGGCTACGGCCACAATCCTGAAAGAGGTAAGAGAATCGTTAAGGGGGAAGCTTATTGATGCCTCGCCCTTTTCGTTGAGAACAACCGTGGCTTTCCAGTACACAAGACTGTCAAAAAGCTCTCTCGTAAGGTGACGCCCTCCGCCTCCACCGTGAGGTAAGGCTTTGCGGCCAAAATGTCTCTTCCCTACTACCATCATCTGAGCCGTAGACGTCTGCACTTCATAGGGTCTTCTTCCCATCATGGCCTCAAGGAGCTTCCAACTGTCGTTAGGTTTGAGTTCAAGGAGTCCTTCATCCACAACAGCCACGGTAACCTCGCTTCCCTTGGGCGGCGCATTCCCGTAAGCAGTCAAAACCGTTATTTTCGCATTCACCTCTTCGCGGACCTTATATATCTTTTTGGACGGAGCAACCTTCACCTTCAGTTCATGGGGCTTCCATCCCACTTTGATTTCAGATATGCCGAGCTTGTAAGCGGGTTTGCCCGGATCAAAGAAGGCCGTCGGTTTCGTGCCCGCCACCCTGCCCCTTACCACAAGGGCCGATACAAATATATTGGGGGAATAATTTCTTTTAACAGGCACTTCTATAACAGGGTTCTTCCTGGAGAGTTTTCTCACAAACACATCCATGACGCCCTCCCGCTCAACGGTGACAAGGGCAGTGCCCGTCTGAAAAGGCATTTTCACCTGAAACTTTGCCGTTTCACCGGCCTCATACTGTTTCTTGTCCGGGATGAGGTCCATGCGGTCATCGTTTCGTGCTTCAAACCAGTCGTCATGCTTACCTGCGATCCACATATCGTAGTGAACAGCGGAAAGGTTGCCTGCATTGTCCGTAGTTTCGGCCTGAAGGATAATGGTTCCCTTCATGGGCGGTTTCCCCTCGCAGGTCAGGATACCTTTGCTGTCCGTCTTCCCGCTGCAGTGTGCCCCTATCTTTTTGATCTCCGTCAGGTTTTCATAAGCATAAAACCCTCCGGTTACACGCCGTCTGTGGGAATAGTTCTTTCTTTCAAAGATGTTTACTGTGATTGGTGCGCCGGGTACCGGATTGCCCTTCAGGTCTATCGCTATGACTTTATACTTGAGCATATCCTCCTGGGTTGTCACCGCATTATAGTTCGCTTCAATACCCACAAACAGGCGTGACGGATACAACGGGATTTTTGCCGATACTGTCTGTACCTCCCCGTTGGGATCCATGAATTCCAGTTCCGTCAGGATGTCTTTGGGCACATCAACAGATGGCAGTTCCAGGAGTTTTGCACGCGCAGTACCTGTTCTATCGAGCGTTACATCCAGGGTCTGCTGCTTTACTTTCTTCTCCTGCGCAGTGCCGTCTTCAGGCGGCTGATCGTCCTCGTCCGAGTCATCAAAGCGTACCGCCTTCTGGATGCCCTCCTTCACCGGTCCGTTTGCAAAAATAAACCCTTCGTAATCAGGCAGCAAAATCGGATGCCGCTGAATCTCCGTTCTTACTTTCACGGGGAGATTGGATGCCCCTCCGCCGGACAGATAGCTCACCGATACATCGATTTCTGCCGCCTTCGCATTCACCAGCGGTTCTTTTGGTCCCTGAATAATACCCTTTGCCAGAGGGATGCGGAATGCTTCAATCCTGAAGGAGCCTGAATTCCAGGATTTATTCGGCCCTTGCCGTCCATACCTGCGCCTGTGTCCGCGTGTTTTTTCCTGCTTGCCGTCTGCCTGTCCTTCGCGTTTTGAAAGGATTACATTGTAGGTACCCAGTTTGGCATTGGCAGGGATTTTCCATACCGCCTCGGAGGTCCCGTTTGACTGCCATCTTAACGCAAATGTATACTTTTCATCGCTGCCCATGTGCTCAATGATCATCTCATCCGGCCTCAGTGCCTCAGGAATGAGCGATATGCCCTTCATGGTGTGCTGCCTTATGAAGTGCTTCATGTGGACCGTCTCACCTGCCCGAAAGAGCGTGCGGTCAAAGACGGTGTGGGCCATGACTGCATCGGCATTCCCGAAATCCGCCTGCTGAAGATTGTACCTCCAGGGCTCAATGCCCTGATTCCAGCTTGAGTGGGTAAAAGTCATATCCTTATCGATTTTTGCAAAAACAAACAGACCTTCCTTATAACGGGAATAATCCCCGGAACAGGACACTGTATGTTTCGTTGCAGCCAGATTTGCATCTATCTTCGCAATTCCGTCGGCATCGGTCTTTCCCTGCCACATGATAAATCCCGAACAGTCATGCACCGAAACCGATGCGTCCTTCATCGGCTGCCCCTTGTCGAGGGATGTAACCCAGACCACAGACGATTCCTTCCCCCATTCGAAATGCGCCAGCATATTGGTAACAAGAGCCGCCGCAGGAACATACATGGGCGCTTTCCGGCCGAGAAGGCGTGAGCCCAGGATTTCGCTTTCCAGCTCCACCACATAAAATCCAGCCTCTTTCAGCGGAATGCCTATTACCTCAAATTCCCGGGTGCCTCCCGGTTTCGGAATTGAAAACTTCTGTGCGCTCTGCTCCCTGTTCTTCAACACAGGTTTATCCCTTTCAGCACGTTCAACAGCGCCCATCAGATCAATAACTGCCGCCTCTCTGTTCATCTGAACCCGGTGCAATCTGCCCTTCAGGTTATGCACCGTATCATCGGCAGCTTCTTTTGCTACCCCGGGCAGGACAGACTTCATAAACTCTCCGGCCTTTACCGCTTTGTCGAGGAACGATTCTTTTACCTTGCTTTTCATGGATCCGCGGTCATCAACTGTTTTCGACATCCAGGCGCTGATCTCAGATTCGACGTTCCTTACGGTCAATGGAAGTATAGCGCCTTCGTTCAGTTCAATGACACCAAAGGTGGACGGGAATTTGGCCAGAGGAGGATAGGAATAGGTTCGAACTTCCAGGGGAAATTTTTCCTGGTTTTTAAGTGGTCTGTTCGAATCATCCTTCATATTGCCTGGCAGATGTATGGTGAAGGCAGTAAGCTCAGGAAAGGGACCTTCAAATAAGATGAAATGTACATTGTCCGGATCTCCCCCCTCACGTGTCTTTGCTGCCCACACCTTACCCTTTTCACTCTTCAGGGTAATCTGCTTCGCCAATTCCCATTTCACCGGTGCAGAGAATATCAGTTTCATCGGGCTAAACGGCATGCATTGTGCACTGGGTTTTTCCCTCATGCACCGGAACTCGGCAGTAAAAGGAGGCCGCGCCTTGAATGCGAGCGTCTGGTCTTCGGTGGTAGCTGTGCCGCCGATGGTCTTCACCCCTTTTCCCCAGACGATCTTTACCGCCGCGTTGGACGGAAAGGTCTGTCTGCACTGCAGGGCCACCCTTGCCCCGGCTTTATCTCCGAACCGTGTCGTTTTAAAGAGGGAATCCTTTTCTTCTCCCTTGATCAGCTTTATGCCTACCTGTTCCTTTATGCCTTCTACAGAGCAATAGACGTTCTTCATGATGGACGATTCGTCTGCTTCCGCATCAAGCAGAAGAAGAAATACCTGATCCTGGTTGATCCGGGTATCGCCTTCACGGGGTCTCGAATCCCTGATGGCAGGCCCGCCGGTATTGAAGGAAAATTTATTCTGACCGCCTACGGTTTCGCCTTTCAATGTCTTTGTGCCCGATTTCAGCGTAAAGTCGCACATTACCCCGGCAGGAATGTCTCTTTCGAAATCATAGGACCATGTTTTTCCGTCTATCCAGCGCCCCTTGCCATTCTCCACACACCGGATGTCAAAAGGATCAGCAAGACGCGGGTCGCCGAATGGGACAATCTGTTCCGAAAACCTGGCTGTTACCTGCCGTACACTCTTCACCGTACCTTCCGGGGAAAACATCTCGATGTGCGCCCGGTCGGCGGCAAAGGCAAAGTTGACACATAAAGCAAAAGTTATTACGACTGTCAGGATTATTTTATACACATTACCCCCTCTTATTGAAATTATCATAAAAAGTCCGCTCACTTACGTTCGCTGTCAGCTCTGCGCTACTTTTTCCTATCCGCTCCACGCTATCCGCTCCACGCTATTCCCCCTTGACCCTTTGCCCGCAGCACGTAGGAAGTCCGCTCGCATGCGTTCGCTGGGACGTCCGCTTCGCTTGGACGAAACTCCATTTTCACATCCTACATCCCACATCCGAGAGGGGACTGGTTCGATATTCCCCTCCACGTTATCCGCTCCACGCTACTTATTTCCTATCCGCTCCACCCTCCCATTCTGTCTTTTCTCTTCCGAACTATCGACTAATGACCATCGACTATCGACTGTCCTTTCACCCGTGCCATGCATTCACGATCATCCCCATCAGTTCCTGATTTTTCTTAACATCGTCAACGCTCGTAAGCTGGATGCCGCTGCTGCCTGCAAAGGCAGTCATCTGCTGGATGACAAGGTTAATGTCGGAGTCGGTGAGGAAGAGACCATTGCCGAGTTCTATCTTCTCGATACCGTAATCGGGTGAGGTCTGGCTCGATACGGTTATTTTATCGCTATCTCCATATCCAATAAAAAGGCTGGAGCCTTTCTGATAAAGTGCTATAGTCTCTTTCAGCACATCATTTGAGAACAATACCCTGTCCTGAAAGAGTGTGTCTGAACCATTATCCGAAATGGTGTCATTTCCGTCACCGGAAGAGAATGTATAGGTATCACTTCCTGTCCCTCCCCTGAGGGAATCATTCCCGATGCCGCCGATGAGGGTATCATCTGCATCCTTGCCAGTTAATGTGTCATTACCTCCAAGGCCGGAGAGGATATTGGATCCATTGTTCCCGTTAATAACATTGGCGAGATCATTTCCCGTTCCGTTAATCGCATCCGTTCCAGTAAGGGTAAGATTTTCCACATTATCCGAGATGGTGAAGGTCACAGAAGAATTTACTGAATCGGTGCCTTCATCCGTGGCTTCTGTGACCACATCTCCCATATTGTCCACATAGTAGGTGTCGTTATCCAATCCGCCGATCATAGAATCCGCACCCATACCTCCGATCAAGGTATCATTGCCGGCACTTCCATACAGGGTATCGTCGCCATCACCTGCATTGATATAGTCATTGCCTGTTTTACCGGTAAGGATGTTCGATGCAATGTTGCCATAAATGGTGTTATTGAGATCATTGCCGGCACCGTTTATAGGGTCTGTACCGGTAAGAATTAAGGTTTCTACATTGTCGGACAGAGTATAGGTAACAGAGCTGCGAATTGCATCCGTTCCTTCGTCAGTAAGCTCAGTGACGGTGTCAGACAGATTGTCTACGTAGTAAGTGTCATTGCCGATACCGCCTATCATGATGTCGGCTTCCGTTCCACCGATAAGAGTGTCATTACCTATTCCACCGTACAGGGTGTCATCACCACCATCACTGGACAAATAATCGTTGCCGTCATTGCCGATGAGGGTGTTGTTGCCTGCGTTACCATAAATGGTATTGTTTAGTGCATTGCCGGCACCATCGATAGAATCGGTACCAGTAAGGGTCAGATTCTCAACATTGTCACCCAGAGTGTAGGAGATGGTAGAACGGACTGAATCGGTGCCTTCGTCTGCTGCTTCCATGACAACATCACCA
>JAPLKA010000022.1 GCA_026388315.1 Pseudomonadota bacterium
TAAGAAGCCTTGCCTACAGAGAAAAAGGCAATCTTGAATATGCCTTTAAAGATGCCGAAAAGGCATATTCCCTTGATCCGAATGACAGGTGGGCAAAGAGCGCTATGAGTATCGCGTATATTGATAAAGGTCAATATAACGATGCCTTAAATATCTTATCAACCATAAAAAATAGTCCTTTTGACCGCATACTTGAGGCAACAGCCCAGGCAAAACTTGGAGATATGAAAAAGGCGGTTGAGATTTACAGCTCAATTCCGGAAGATTATTTAGCTGCCCGAAGCGCCACGCATCAAAGCTACAAAAAAGCCCTTTTAGAATCTCTAAAGCCTTATGTCAATGTCAGGAAAGAGTCTGCCAAATCCTTTGAGGCAAAGGGTCAATACAGAGAAGTCCTCAAAGAATATGCAGAAATATTAAAGATTGCTGATGACAGAGATGTAAAAGAGGTAAGAAATCATGTTGTAGTGCTGATTAAAAAGAATCCTTATCTTACGGAACTCCCAGAAGAGGCAAGAAAGTATGTTTTAAGAGCAGAAGTTTTGCTAAAAGATGGAAAATTTGAAGAATCACTAAATGAATTCAATTCTGCTATAAAGATAGCACCATTTTCTCCACAACTCTATTACAACAAAGCCCTTGTATATGGAGAACTGAAAAACTACAATTCAGCTAAAAGATATATGAACATCTATCTTGACCTTTATCCCGATGCGCCAAACACTCGCCAGGTAAAGGACGAGATTTACAAATGGGAATTTATGATGGAGAAAGGTAAATGATAGGCAAGGGGAAAACAGGTATGTATGTTCTATCGGTTCTCCTTCTGTTAATCTTTTGTGGTATCGCTTACGCACAGGATTCCGATGTACAGAAGAATAACTGGCTGCTTGGCGTGATATTTAAGCTGGAAAGAATGAAGGACAATTCAGTGGCAGATATTCAGAAATGCGAGCGTGAGATTCAGAAATCTGAAAGCACTATAAGAAAATCTGAAGACATTATAAGACAGGCACAACAAAAAGGTAATGCGCAGGCTGAAACTATTGCGCGTCAGGCGTTAACAACAGCACAAGAGGCAAAGAGAAAAAATGAGATACTGAAACAGGAGGCCGAAAAGAGAAAAAGTAAAGCAGAACTGGCTAAAGCAAGCGTGAGCGCTACGCTTGCAAAACAACTAAACCTGCCAGAGGAAACAAAAGAATCCTCAGCTAAAGACAATACAGAACTGACTTTGCCGACTTATTTTGACGAGGGAGCGCCGCCGGTTGATTGCAATAAGGCATTAAAACAACTCGATAATCCGAACTGCAAATGTTTGGCTGCTGATAGGGCGCCTGTATGCCCTGGAAAAGGCACGAAATTGCCGCACGAAGAAGAAATAACTTATGTTTTTTACTGGAATATTGCATTTACTACAGAAGGCAGACATTACTTAAATGATGGCGTTTATTTTGGAAAGCATGACTCCTATGATAAAGCATTTAAGGCTTGTCAGGAAGATGCTAAGAATATAAGTCATGTGGATTTTGTAGATCATGTTCAGAAAATTAATTGCATACCGCAATAAATAAAGAAAAGTGGTAGGAGAAATGAAAATGAAACTATTAAAGTTTGTTGTCTCACATTTTTGTTCCTGAACAAGATCTCAACAAAAGCATTTCATTAACAGAAGGGAATAAAGCAATCATTACCCGGGATGGAGCTGTTAAACAAGAAAAAGTGAAAAACTTGGAAAAGTGGTGGCAGAGATGAGGAGACCAACAATTTCGTAGTAAGGTGATTTATAGTTCTTGCGATGCCTTAAATTTTCGGCTATGCTTCCACTATAAGAAGCAGCGAGACGGGTATACCATACTACCTTCCCAAACCTTACCCCTTGATCACAAAAAATATCGGCTTGGTTCAGGCTAAAACTGTTAAAGAAATGGCAAAAGAAGATAAAAATGAAATTGTCAGAACAACAGTAGAACCAATCGTACAAGCTTTCATTAACCATGCTTACTTTCAACCAGTAATAAATACTTTTCAAGGTTCATTAGTTCGTTTGTTTGTATGTGTAGCAATGTTCCGGAGCAACAACAGCGTCGGCGATTTTGATGGGGGTGAAAGATCCACCAAAGCGGGTTTAATACCATTTTACCCTGGCCCGACAGAGTACCGTACTGGACGTCAACACTCTTGCGTTCCACCCCGGCCAGTGAGCTTTGTGTGTTAGGGATTGTGGTCGGACCAAACTAACCCATTGAAATAAGGTATTTTATAGTTTCAAGTTTATAGTTTATAGTAAATGAAAAATCTTCTTTTAACACGGAATGGTTGGAAGGGGAAAGGAGATATCATGAGCAGATTGAAGGAACTGAATACGCCTGTTTTCTGGGCCGAAGGTTATCCCGGTGTTCTTGACCGTGAGGGCTGGACCATCGAGGTAAGTGGACTCTGCGAAAATCCAAAAACATTTACCTGGCAGGAGCTTGTTTCAATGCCAAAGACGATTGCTGATGCCCGCCTAACGAGTGTTACACGGTTCTCAGTTAAAGGCAGATGGGGTGGTGTAAGGATGTCTGATATGCTGGATGCCGTCAAGGCTTCTCCTGATGTAAAATGTATCCGTTTCTGGTCGATAAAGAAGATATATGACACATCGATTCCCCTCGAAATTGCCATCAAGGAGAAAACCCTCCTTGCCTATGAGTTCGATGGGGAATACCTGGAAGAGGACTATGGGGGGCCGGTAAGGGGTTTCTGTCCGTATCTGTGGGGTTATAAGTCGGCGAAGAGTGTGGTTAAGATTGAACTGATGGACCGTTATATTTCCGGATTCTGGGAACAGCGTGGCTATGCGGACGATGCCTTCATAACAGCAGGAAAAGTGCGCGATATGAATCAGGGCGGGCGGGTCCGGCCAATTCAGGATGGTGAGGTTATCACCTTCCTCGACGAATGATAAAATGCAAGTATCCAGCATCTATCTTTGTATATACTGTTTATTCGATTACCAAAATATGGTATAGGATTACTATGATTATTCATTGCAGGAGGTTGATAAACATGAAAAAAGTAATATTTATTGTAATACTTTTGTCCCTGATAGCCTTTGGAACGGGCTATGCAGATGAGCCGAAAAAATACCCCGGTCTGGAGTCATCATCCCAGTTACAGCCTCAGGCAAGCGCCCCTGAAACATTGATATTCAAAAAAGAGGGTGTGGGTGCGAAAAAATACATCAAATTCCTTTTCGATCCTGTTGAAATCTATCAAGGACAGGATGCCGGTTTCAGCGGTGTGTCCCTGAAAGATATTAATACAGTTGCTGATTTTATGAAGAGCGAGTTTACCCGTGTTTTACAGGGTAAATATGAAATTGTGGAGAAACCTGGTCCAGGCGCGCTCCGCATTAAGCTTACACTGGCTGGTTTTGAATTAACCAGGCCGGCATTAGCGGTTATGACAAGAATTATCCCTGTGGCTCTTGCATTGAACCTTGGAAAAAGCGCTGCCGGCATGCAGGGGTCCTTCACCGGATCGGTGACCTTTGCCGGAGAGTTTTTTGACTCGGAGACAAATACCCTTCTCTATGCATTCCTCACAAAGAGGGGGCCTAATGCAATGGATGTTACCGCTGTTTTTACCGGCCTTGATGCTGCAAAAACGGCGATCACTGAAATAGCGGAAAAATTCATTGAAACCGTTGATAGAATCCAAGGAGTTGGTAAAAAATAAAAGAAGCTATTTTCCCCTGTAGCCTGGTTAAGAAATTAGGTGTTATTCCTTCCTGGTCATGCACCCCTTACCTGTCTCTCAACGTACCGCGGTTTGGTCAAAAAATCGCATGGGTAGAATCTTCGGCAGTAGCATACGCGAATTCCGTTATCGGTGCCAGAACTAACCGTACCCCCTTTGGTCTGGACATTTGTGCTGCTATTACAGGAAAAATACCCGAGTTCGGTCTCTATCTTGATGAGAACAGAAGGGGCTCCGTCCTTTTTGAGGTTAAGGCGGAGAACCTGTCAGACCTTGATTATCACACGCTGGGGGCTATTGCGGGGAGGAAATCCGGTTCCCGTATACCTGTCATTAATGGGATACCGACAAGTGTAACCAACGATCAGCTCAAAATGTTCGGTGCCGGGGCTGCTTCGGCCGGTTCTGTGGCGCTTTATCATATGATCGGAATTACACCCGAAGCATGCCTGGGAGACCCGTTTGGTGGTTATGCACCTGAAGAGAGCTTTGCTGTTGCACGGAAAGATATTCAGGAGATGGAAGAGGGCATAAGCACGGCCGAAGCCGGTGCAAAGGTTGACATGATAACGCTCGGTTGTCCCCTCCTCTCCATGGAAGAACTCAAGGTTATTTACAAGAAGATGCAGGGGAAAAAGGTAATATCTGGCGTCCATTTCTGGATTTATCTTACAGAAGAAGTCTACAACCATGGGAAAACCCTTGGCTTGGTCGATCCCCTTGAAAAGGCCGGTATATGGTTTTCGACGAAAACCTGTGCCACAATTTCTCCGGTAAAGGTGTGGGGATTCTCTCATGTTATGACTAATTCGGCAAAGTGCGCCCTTGTTGTCCCTTCAGAGCATGATGTTACGATTACCTACAGAGATACCGATGGGTGTATCCTTGCTGCAACAAATCAGGGGTAATTTACGATGAGACAAGGTACATGAAGGATAAATGTGAAGTGATAAAAGGGAGGGGCGTAACCCCTGGATACGGTGAGGGCAGGGCGCTTGTGAGTCATTCTCCCTTTATGTTTGCCCATGGGGTAGAACCGAAAACAGGCAATGTCATTGATATACGCTCTGATATGCTGAGAGAAAACATTAAGGGCAGGGTCCTTGTTTTTCCTTATGGCAAAGGTTCTACGACTGGTTCGGCATGGTTTCTGGAAACGATACGGCAGGGTAATGGCCCGGCTGCTATCATAAATCTTGAAACAGAGCCCATTATTGCCACAGCCCTCATCATGGCCCGTCTTTTATACGGGATTACCATACCGCTCGTTGATAGACTGGAAAAGGATTTTAGCAGTCTTGTAACAAACAATACCATGATCTACGTGAATGGAACGACCGGAGAAATCTGGTACGAAGACGGCCCGATTAAAGGAACTTTTTAATAGTAAACCACCACTGACAATGTCGATGGTGGTTTACTCCATCAGCAGAAGCTAAAATTGTCTATCGTTCTCTTTTCGTTGAACAGGAACCGTTAAAAATAGAACCGTTCTCAATTAAAATATTTCTTGTGGTAATGTTGCCTACATGCACGGATGTGTCTTTTAATATGACCTGTTCACTGGCCGTGACATCCCCCGTTATTTCTCCA
>JAPLKA010000023.1 GCA_026388315.1 Pseudomonadota bacterium
CCGAACCTTCCCGGACATCCCCGCCGAGAGCTAATATCAGGGCTTCAATGTCGGCAAATACAATACCTCCTCGTGTGGGAACCGCAAAGATTGCTTCAAGAATGCGCCGGTGTTTTGCCTTCATATATAATGATAGCACAATCAGATATCTCCTGCAAGCAATACCTGATAGCACAAGCCCCAAGTGACCCGATAAGACTCTGCAAAAATTACCACTTCAAAGACAGCATAAATTACTTCTTTGTGGAAAACTCTGTTACAGGAACAAAGACATTTTTGATAAGTACGCAAGAACCGGATAAGCCAAATTAATATCCTCTGCCTCGACCTTTTACCTTAAAGGCGCCTAAATCATACTCCATGGCCTGCTTCCCGGACAACCTATGGCAACCATCACATATTCATGGTCTTCAAAGTTGTTATCCCTTCCAGGTCATGCTGTATCCTATATTTTTCCTCTTCCAGGTCGTAATCGTTTTGCATCCCCAGCCAGAATTGCGGTGAATTCCCGAAGAACATGCTCAAACTAAGGGCGGTAGTAATACAACTTGACATATAGTCGGATTATATGTAAAGTATGGTTACCATGATAGAGAGACCATTCTGGATTAGCAGAATAGAAGCAGCCTGGCAGGAAGCGTCCATTGTATGGCTTGCCGGTGTGAGGAGGGTGGGCAAGACAACCATTGCCCAGAGTTTCGGTGATGAAAATGTTTATTATATAAACTGTGACCTGCCGGCAGTAAACGATATGGTATCCGACCCTGAGCTGTTTTTTCGCAACTGCCCTCGTCCTGTTGTGATTTTTGATGAGGTGCATCAGCTCAGTGACCCAAGCATGGTGCTGAAAATAGGCGCGGATATGTTCCCGCACCTAAAGATCATTGCCACCGGTTCATCAACGCTTGCCGCGAGTAAAAAGTTCAAAGACACCCTCACGGGGAGAAAACGCCTTGTCCATCTGACTCCTGTTCTCTGGAGTGAACTTCCTGCATTCAATACTGCACCGCTTTTGAAAAGGCTCTACCACGGAGGATTGCCTCAGGCGTTATTATCTGAAACAAAGCAGCCTGCATTCTATCGTGAGTGGGTAGATTCATTTTTTTCACGGGATATTCAAAGACTGTTTGCTTTCCGTGATCCCGACAAGTTCAACATGTTTTTTGAATATCTTATAAAACAGAGTGGAGGGCAGTTAGAGGCGACAAAAGCATCAAGCGCACTTGGTATTGGCAGGCCAACCATAGAGAGCCACCTGCAGGCGCTGGAGATAACCCATGCCGTAACCCTCGTAAGACCATTCTATGGTGGCGGCCGGAAAGAAATCATCAAAATGCCGAAAGTCTATTGCTTTGATACCGGTTTTGTGAGCCTCTATAGAGGGTGGGAGCCGTTAAGACCTGACGATTACGGCGCTCTGTGGGAACACCTTGTGCTGGAACACCTTCAGGCACATGCCTGGAATAATACGGTTCAGTACTGGCGCAACAGCGGCGGCAGGGAAATAGACTTCGTTATCGTGCGGAACAGGGATGAAATAGACGCGATAGAGTGTAAGTGGCAACCCGGGCAGTTTGATGTATCATCGCTCAAGGTATTCCGATCTTATTACCCCAGGGGGAACAATTATCTTGTATGCCCCCTTTCAGGGCCAGGATATATGAAGAGCATTTCAGGTGTAAATGTCTATATCTGCAATCCCGGAGGATTATCATTCACGTGATAAAAAATAGCTGGTTTTTTTTGGATTATGTTCTTGCTTTCCACTATTCACTATTCACTGTTCACTGTCTTCAAAGCGTTATCTCCATCTTCTCCAGTTTCAACAGTCTATCCCGCAGTTGTGAGGCCTTCTCAAAATCCCACCGCTTTGCTGCCTCGTTAATTGCTTTCTTTAATTTTTTCACCATCTTGGATAACTTTTTCGGCTCTATGCCATTTTCCTCTAATTCATCAAGAGGTACTCGCAGGTAATCTTTTTCATATATGGAAGACAGTACATCCACAATGGATTTCTTGATGCCTTCAGGGGTAATGCCATTTTTTACGTTATATTCCATCTGCGTCTTTCTTCGTCTCTCTGTCTCTGAGATAGCCCTTTTCATGGATTCCGTAATCTTATCCCCAAACATGAGCACCCTGCCGTTTATATTTCTTGCTGCACGCCCGCATGTCTGAATGAGGGCTGTCCCGGAACGTAAAAACCCCTCCTTATCGGCATCAAGTATGGCAACAAGCGATACCTCAGGCAAATCAAGACCTTCTCTGAGCAGGTTGACGCCCACAAGTACATCAAATTTGCCCATCCGCAGATCCCTCACTATGGCAACGCGTTCAAGGGTGTCGATATCAGAATGGAGATATTTCGTTTTAATCCCGGCATCGAGGAGAAAATCCGTCAGGTCTTCAGCAAACCTCTTGGTAAGCGTCGTAACCAATACCCGCTCTTTTAACGCTATAACCTTTCTGATCTCATCAAGTAAGGTATTGACCTGGTTTTTTGCCTCCTTCAATTCAATGGCAGGATCCATAAGGCCTGTCGGCCTGATAATCTGCTCTACGATATTGCCTCCCGCCTTTTCCAGCTCATATTTGGCTGGGGTAGCAGAGACATACACAACCTGTCCTATTCTCTCGTTGAACTCTTCGAATGTTAAGGGCCTGTTATCGAGGGCAGAGGGGAGCCTGAAACCGAACTCCACCAGTGTTGACTTCCGTGACCTGTCTCCCCGGTACATCCCAGTGAGCTGCGGCACTGTCACATGACTCTCGTCAATCATCACAAGGGCATCCTTTGGAAGATAGTCGATGAGCGTAGGCGGCGGTTCTCCGGGTTTCCTTCCCGTAAGATGCCTCGAATAGTTTTCTATGCCTGAGCAGTAACCTATCTCCTTTATCATCTCAAGGTCATATTTCGTCCTCATTTCAACCCTCTGGGCTTCGAGGAGCTTATTCTGCCCTTTCAGAAACGTCAGATACCCTGTTAATTCCTCTTCAATCGATGTAATAGCAGATTCCAGTGTTTCCTTGGGGGTCACATAATGACTCGTAGGAAATATGGTGCACTTCTTAAGTCTTTCCATGGTCTGGCCGGTTAAAGGGTCAATCGTATGAATACGTGTTATTATATCATCATCGAGAACAATCCTGAATGCCCTCTCTTCCTCATAGGCAGGAAAAATGTCAATATTTGCACCCCTGACCCTGAACCTGCCACGATAAAAATCCATGTCGTTCCTCTCGTATTGACACTGGATAAGTTTATCGAAGACTGTTTTCCGCTCTATCTTCTGTCCTTCTTCAAGGTATATAAGCATACCGTAATATGCCTCAGGCGAACCCAGACCGTATATGCATGATACGCTTGCCACAATTATCACATCATCCCTTTCGAAGAGTGCATTTGTAGCAAGAAGCCGCAGTTTGTCAATCTCCTCATTTATTGAGGAATCTTTTTCGATATAGGTATCGGTTGTGGGAACATACGCTTCGGGCTGGTAATAATCATAATAACTTACGAAAAAGTGAACTTCATTTTCAGGAAATAGTGTCTTAAATTCCGTATAAAGCTGGGCGGCAAGGGTCTTATTGTGTGAGATGACAAGTGCAGGTCTCTGCACCCGTTCAATTACATTGGCCATAGTAAACGTCTTACCCGAACCTGTCACGCCAAGCAGAACCTGGTGAAGCACGCCTTTTTCGATGTTCCTCGTAAGTTTTTTGATTGCCTTAGGCTGATCGCCCTCTGGTTTGTAATCGCTGACTAATTTGAATCGCGGCATAATGTTATATTGTAATGCATAAAGTGCGGAATGACAATCGGTTGATGTGTGTTATAATAAGACAGGGTAACTCAATGTCACGCATTGTCCTTCTCTTATTCGTTGTAATGCTTTTATCCGCCTGTTCAGACCCTTCCTGGGAACATCCATCTGGATTTGATAAAAAACGTCTGATGGAAGATACCATGGAGTGTAAAGTATATGCACGGGATATGGCAAAAGGGCAAAGCAAAAACATCAAAATGCCCGCTGCTACACCCCATGCAGGTGTTGCAGAGGCATTCATTGTTTATGGAATGTTTCAGGATTTATTTGTAAACTGTATGGAAGCGAAGGGATGGACAAAAGTAGAAAAATGACAAGAAATCCTAAGAACACCGATAAATTGGGGTTCCACCCAGATATTGTCAAAAGGTGCATGAAAACGGTGTTGACATATGAAATAAGCACATTAGGGCAACTCGTGAGGTAGCGAGCATCGCGAGCAAGAAGGGGAGGCTCTGCGTAAACCGTTCAAGCTGTTTAAACATTTAAGAAAGGAGGGGGCGACGTGAGCCCCATTAAATGAGGCATTATGGAAAAGATAAGGATTGGAATCAGCAGGTGTTTGCTGGGCGATAAAGTCCGATATGACGGAGGGCACAAGCATGACCGTTATATCACAGACACCCTGAGTCAATACTTTGAATGGGTCCCGGTATGCCCTGAAGTTGAATATGGCCTTCCCATTCCAAGGGAGGCCATGAGGCTCGTTGGGAACCCTGATTCGCCTCGCCTTTTGACAATCCGTACAGGTGTTGACCATACAGAGGGTATGCAAAAATGGGCTGGGGAAAGAATCGCCGGACTCGAAAAGGAAGGGCTATGCGGCTTCATTTTTAAAAGCAGGTCCCCAAGCTCAGGGATGCAGGGCGTCAAGGTCTACAACGAAAACAATCCCCCCTCGCCCCCCTTTTCTAAAGGTGGGATGGGGGGATTTGGCACACCAAGTCAAAAAGGTGTAGGTATTTTTGCAGGCGCCTTCATGAAACGTTTCCCCCTTCTCCCGGCAGAGGATGACGGAAGACTCAATGACCCGAAACTCAGGGAAAATTTCATCGAGAGGGTCTTTGTATTCCAGAGATGGCAGGCATTCATAAAGAAAGGTGGCTTTTCAAAAGACCTCGTGAACTTTCACACTGAGCACAAACTGTTAATGCTTGCCCATAGCCCGAAACATGCCACTATTCTCGGGCATTACGTTGCAGGCTCAAAAAGCTATGCAGGAAAATTAAATGACGTTTACACAGAGACCATGTCGGAAGGCCTGCGCCTGCTTCCGACAACAAAGAAGCATACAAACGTTCTGCACCGCATAATTGGATATTTCAAAAAACAGTTATCGACCGATGAAAAACAGGAACTGCTTGACATCATTGAAAACTATCACAAGGGACTGGTTCCACTTATAGTTCCAGTTGCACTCCTTAACCACTATATACGCAAATACAATGAGCCATATTTAAAGAGACAATATTATCTGAATCCGCACCCGCTTGAACTGATGCTGAGGAATCACGTGTAAAACAAACCCCCTATACCCCTTCTGGAAGGGAGGATAGGGGGGACTCTTTTAGAAGATAATATCAGCAGCTACAGGAACTTCCGCATCCACTTTCTTTTTTTGAAAGTTCTGATTGTACCTTAAATCCTGCACCCATCGCAGACTGAACGAATTCTACGCTGATTGGCTGTGTTTCTTCATAAAGTTTTTTATCAATGACAAATTTTATTCCTTTCTCGTCGAAAACTTGATCGTTTTCTTGCGGCTCATCCAGAGCCATGCCCAGAGAGGGCCCTGATCACCCACCCTCCACTAAAGTAATCCTCACTGCATTCGGACCGTCCTTGCCCTCAAGAAACTGTTTTATAACTTCGCCTGCCTTATCAGATACCTCAAACATTCTCTTCTCCTTTTTTAAAATTTGTTATCGCCCTCAAAGCAACAACTGCGTTCTGAAACATATACATTAATTTCTTTTTGTCAACCCGGGTATTCACATTCACTGCTCCGGCAAAGGTATTAAAACTGATAACCCAAGCTCACAAAACCCATTGTGGTATCACTCTCAAAGAATGTGATATTCGAGTCAGTCTTGCTCGAATTTATACCCGCACTTATGGCATATTTTTTCCACCCGAAGGGGTTCGGAAAAGTGGCCAGAATGCCTGCTCCATATGTCCTGCCATCCCTGGTCTTAAAATAGATGGGATGTGTACTGTCGAACTGCGCTGTATTGCCGTAAATACGGGCAGTAATAACGGCCACAGACATATGCATGTTCAGGGCTAAAGAGCCTTCATACTGGTTGTAACTGTTGCTTTTTCCATCATATTCGCCTCTTTCATATGTCAATGCCGGAATAAGACTGAGTATTTCCGTGAGGGGCTGACGGTAGTTAATGCTAAATGTATGTGTCATACCGTCCTGCCTGAGGTCTGAGTTTATGGAACCGATAACATCGTTGCTTACGTCAGTTACAGATGCCCTGTATGATAAAGAAAAATTAGTATCAAAAGCGTTGCCGTAGATAATCTTGCCTCCAAAAACCCTCGTACTCGTTGATGTCCTGTACAATACATAGGGGTTTTGCCAGTCCTTCGCAACCAGCGAATAAAAACCATAAATATCGATAGAACTCTTTTCAAACCTCTGTCTTACTCCGGCGCTGAGGCTCCCCGGCTCAAGGGCAGAGTTGATGTAAAAGGTTGTCGCCCCCTTCCCGCCTACAGCACCATTTTCAGGGATAACTTTAAAATCAATATAAGGAAATGCCAGATAAAACGAGCTTGAGTCGGGCTTCGAATAAATACTTGTAATCGTTCTTTTTCCATTACCCCAGAGGTTGTCGGATTTAGTTACAAACATACCCCACATCCCGACAGAAACATCATATTTCTCAGCACTGAGATGGGAAATGCTGGAAAAAGATACGCATGCCGCAAAGATCAAAACAATCCCTATTTTCTTAAGCATATATTTCTTCCCTTTCTTTAGTCAGTTTTCCCTTTACATTTCCCTGCTGCTTTCAATTCATTCTCCTCATCATCAACATGTTTTACATGCTATCAAACGTAAACAATGACATTTTGTAGTTCTTTGCCTTTACATAAAGTATACAATCCACGATGTCCACAGAAGTTTCAGCAAACATGTCTAAGGCGTCTATCAGTTCTTTTTTGTCTTTATTTAGAATTCCTTTATAACCGAGAAACTGTTTGAGTTTTGTTGATGCCTCTGATTTAGGGACATTGTAGTATTTTAAGAGGACGCAAACACATTCAACAAGAACGCTTTCAAGGATAATTATGCTCTCTGTTCCTGTCCTTACTTTTTCAAATACAACTTGAGCTTTTCCGTAGAGTTCCTCGTTGTCCCTTAGAAGATATCCGATGATGGTATTTGTATCAGGTAATTTAGCCTTTCGGTTTGTCATGCACTACATATCCCCATACCGTTTCTTTGATTTCATTAATAGGCTTATATTCTTTTGCATATTTTTTTAAAGAACCGCCAATACTCATGACAGGTTTAATGATTACCTTTTCATCCACAACCTCGAACTCTATAACATTACCTTTTAATACTTCGCGTATTCTTTTAGGGATAGTAACCTGGCCCTTTGAGGTAATCTTTGCTGTTATAGTCATTTTAAACTCCTTACAATTCATTATTGCATTATTATTTTATATTGTAATGCAATAATTTTTTGTAATCAAGTATTTTTTTGTAATCAAGTATTTTTTTGTAATCAAGTATTTTTTTCGATACATTCACTTTTCACTTCTTTCCTTTCACCTTTCGCCCTATCGAATATCCCCCTTCCTCTTCCTTCACAAAGCCTTCTTCCCTTAACTTGTTCAAAATCTTTTTTACCTTCTCATCGGGTTTGCTGGAGCATAAACTCAGAAACAAGAACATGATACGGGTTGTCTGTATTTCGCCAGGGAAGCCCGTAACGACCATGTATCCGGTAATAGCCGTACACCTTTTCCCTGAAAGCATCGATGGCCTCCCCCGGAAACATTAAAAAGTATATCCGATACTCACAAAATTCATTGTAGCCGGCATTCCTACTCCATATGTGTAAGCATATTTACATACGATGTCCAGGCCAAGCAAGGAAATAACATTTGTTTTTTTCATTCTTGTATTTTATAGTTTCAAACGCGGGGGCAAGGAGATAGTAACATGAAAAGGTTGGCATTAATTTTTGTCTTTTTTGCATTTTCACTCATTCATCCAATGATCGTATCTGCCGAAGGCCCTCAAAACATGCCGCATATCGTCATCGTTGCAACAGGTGGGACTATTGCAGGCATTGCAACATCTTCCACCGAAACAAAAGATTATAAACCCGGGGTTCTCGATGTAGGGAGTCTCATCAAGTCAGTACCCGGCATCGAAAAGGTGGCAAAGATATCCGGGGAGCAGATTGCCAACATTGATAGTTCTCATATCACTAATGACATCTGGTTGAAACTGGCAAACCGCGTAAATGAACTTCTCTTAAAAAAGGAGATTGATGGCATAGTTATTACCCACGGAACAGACACCATGGAAGAAACTGCCTATTTCCTGAATCTTGTCATAAAGGGTGAAAAACCGGTTGTTCTAACGGGATCCATGCGCCCATCAACCGCCATAAGCGCAGATGGCCCATTAAATCTTTTCAATGCCGTTGTGCTCGCTTCAAGCAAAGATGCAAGGGGAAAGGGCGTCCTTGTGGCGCTTAACGAAAACATACACGGGGGGCGCGATGTAACGAAAACAAACACAACGAGTGTTGCTACATTTACATCAAGAGAATTCGGATGCCTCGGGTATGTTTTGGACAGCAAGGTCTATTTCTTTCGGGAGACAAACAAAAAACATACAACAAAGTCTGAATTCAGCATACAGGGACTCACATCGCTGCCCCGCGTGGACATACTGTACGGACATACTCACGACAACAGAGACCTGGCAGACGCCTCTGTAAAGGCAGGTGCAAAAGGCATCGTCCACGCCGGTGCCGGAAACGGGGGCATATTCCCCTCAACCAAAGATGCGCTTAAAGAGGCCATAAAAAAAGGTGTTGCCGTTGTCCGGGCCTCACGAACGGGAAGCGGGATCGTAACACCCTCCAGCAACTACGATAACGATGGTTTTGTAGCGGCAGGCTCTCTCAACCCTCAGAAGGCGAGGATACTTCTCATGCTCGCGCTTACAGGAACGAACAATCCCGCAGAAATCCGGAAAATCTTTGATGAGTATTAGCCATTGTCACCTCAGGCTGCAAACCAGGAACTGATCACCGGAGCCTCAACAGGGATAATTATGCTCTCTGTTCATGTCCTTACTTTTTCAAATACAGCTTGAGCTTTTTCGTAGAATTCCTCGTTGTCCATTAGAAGATACCTGATAGCGGTTGTTCAACCCTTCCTCAACGACTCTACAATATTCATCCTCGATGCCCTGAATGCCGGCAGTACGCCACCCATGAGTCCCATGATTAGAGAAAATACGATTGAATTCATGATAATTTCCGGACTAAGCGAAAACGAAAAGGCAAGTTCGGAAAAGGTCTGAAAATTCACCGTGGAAACAGTGAATAACTGGAGGAAAGATGCAAAAAAGAGACCCGCAAGACCACCCAGAAAGCCAAGTAGCAACGATTCCATGAGGAAAGTGCCAAGGATACTGCCCCTGGGAAAACCGAGGGCGCGCATCGTTCCGATTTCGCTGACACGGTTCGCCACAGCAGCGTACATGGTTATCATGCCGCCGATCATTGCCCCAAGTGAAAATATTATTGTCAGTGAAATGCCGAGGATTCTCAGGAATTTGGCCATCACCTCAGACTGTTCCGCATAATATTTTGTTTCACGCTTCACTTCCACGGTCAGGCGGGGGTCTTTTTCTATGCGGTCCTTGAGGATGCCAAACTCCCCGGAGTCCCTTAATCTGAATACAACAGATGAATAAACCGGTCTCCGGAATGCCTGCATGAGCTGATCAACATCACCCCACACTTCCGAACTGAAACCCGTGCTCCCTGCATCGAATACGCCCACAACCGTCCAGTCCCTCATGCCGAAACGGAGCGTTTCCCCTATGTTTCCCCCCTGGAATCTCTTTGTAATGCTCTCGCCGGTAATGATTTCAGTCGAGCCTGATCTCGGCATCCTCCCCCGGATCAATGTTATCTGGGGCCTGAGCAGCAAGGATTCCTCTGAAACCCCTCTGATGGTCACATTCGATTGCTGAGTGCTGCCGCGCTTTGGCATCGTAATAAGGACGACTACCTCTTTGGCGAGAAGTCTTTTGCCATCCTTCCCGATGGCTATTGACGGTTCCGTTTCAACAACGGAAGCTTGATTCCGCTCTATCCCGCTCTGTACTTCCGTGCCTGATCCTTTCCTGATTACGATAACATTATCATAAGATCCTGTATCGACAAGGGTTTTTTCAAGTCCCCGTGCAAGCATTAAAATAGCAGCAAAAACAAAGACAACAAGGGCCATGCCGGAGGCGGTGAGGATCGTCGTCAGCCGCCGCGTCCAAAGGTTACGAAAACTATATGAAAAAGGTATTTTCATTGCAATAACCAATAATTAAATTACAAATTACAAACTGAGGTTTTCATTCCTAAATTGCTCATACAGACCGAGTATTTGGGATTTGGATATTGGAATTTGTACATTGGAATTTGCATTTCCTCACCCGATACTCCTCAACCCCTCGGCAATAGGTATCTTAATGGCCCTGTACGTAGGAATCACTGCCGAAAGTATTCCCACAAGCATTGAGGCGGCAACACAGAGCAATAACGTCTCCACCTCAATATTAAATACCGGAAAGAATTCGCCCACAGCCTTACCAAAGGCGTTTGCCGCAGGGAATGTCAGCACGATGCCCGTTACACAACCCATCATACTGATAATAAGTGACTCCCCGAAGATAAGCCCCGCTATTCGCCATCCGCCAAATCCGAGGGTTTTAAATACAGCGTATTCACCGATACGTTCCCTGGATGTCATTGCCATGGTATTGGCTACTACTGCAAGAATTATGACTATCACAACAAAAGAAACAAGCCTTATGGCGGTGATAATGGCATCCGAAAGGGAAACGAAACTCATCTGAAATGCCTTTTCCGTTTCAGTCAGAGTTTCTGCAATGGAATTCTTAAATGTCTTATCAATATGAAGTGCCACCTGGGTTGACAACTCCGGTTTAGTCACACCTACCATATAAAAGCCTACCTGGTCCGCCCGTCCGGGGGCTTTCTTTTTTAGCGTTTCATTGAGATAATCCCAGTGAAGTAAAAACTGACTCTCATCGGTATTTTTGTCTTTCCCTTTATAGATACCCCTTAACACAAATTCCCAGTTACCGGGAAAGATTGTTCCTTTGAGGATTACGATATCGCCCATCTTCCATCCAAACCTTTCAACAAGCTTCCGTCCGGCAATAAATGCCTTTCTATCCCGGAAAAACGCTTTCTGCTCATCCTCTGTCAGCTTGTATTCAGGATGAAGCACAAGGTAACTCCGCGGTTCTACGGCAAAATTGGCAAAAAAGTTTTTTTCATCAACATATACACCACCGAACCAGTTGCCATAGGATACCGTGTTCACCCCTTCAATATGGCGGATTTTATCTTTATATGAGAGGGGGAGCGGGAATATGAGGGATACAGAGTTACGTGTTACAAGACGGCTTGCCGAGGATGCTTCAACCCCTGCATACCATGCACTGATAACGGTGCGCAGTAAACCGAAAGACAGTATGGCAATGGCAATGCTCAGAACGGTAAGACCTGTTCGTAGTTTATGGCGGAAGGCGTTTTTAAAGAGAATCTTGAGGATCTGCATATCGGGTATAGCTCCTCAAAACTATATCAAGAAATGTCAATTATTTCAAAGTATTCATTGAACATGTTAGTGACGAGGGTGCTGGAAGTAACACTCACGCCTGCTTCATGGGAGAACGCTGAACCCTTCTTTTGCTGCTGCCTCCCGTAGATTCTGGTCTAAACAGATGATATGAAGACCTGAAGGACTTTCCTGCGCCCAGATTAAGGCTGCTGCAAGCTGAAATGCATCGGCAGCCCGCAAAGGGTGAACCATGAGAAGCCTTTCGGCCCGTTGCCGCATAAGCTCTCCAGGTTGGATTTCCGACCATGTTTTTGACAGCATGGTAAGTACAGCCTTAGTTTTAAGCTCGTCCTCATTTTTTAACGTTCCTTCCCGCCGGCATCTTGCCAGGGCAGAGGTGCATTCGACCCTTGTGGCCCACCATACAACGATGTCTTCATCTCCGCTCAGTATATCCTTCATTGTGTCTGAGGCTGGTTCTTTCAAACACAACGGAATGATAGCAGAAGAATCCCAGAATTTCACCTCCCCACCTCCCGTTCTTCGAGAAGGGCCTTAAGCACAAGCCCATCGGGGTCTTCGGGCCTTTCTGCTGCCCAGAAATCTTTCGGGAGCTTGCCGGTTCCCGTTTTAATCAAACCTTGTTTCTGCAACTTCAAAAGGGAATCTCTTGTGAGCAATGAATGCACAACAGGCACCAATCGAGCCACTGGCTTTCCGCGATCGGTAACAACTATTTCTCCGCCAACTTTAACCTCATTTAGATATTCACTGAGGTGCGCCTTCAATTCTGAAACTGCTGCTATCTTCATATGCAACCCCCTATCGTATTCATTTTATAAGACTATTATAGTCATATTAATGTGACCAGTCAAGTTTTAAATCGTCACACACATAATACTTCAACAGATGGGATGCCCGGCGTATGTATTGAGTTTACTGAGATTTCAAAAATTGCTCTAACTGCTTATAAAGAGTTTGGCCCGACCCCGATCGATTTTTCAATTTTCCGCTTGGAATCAGTGGTCTTGAAAGGCTTGGAGAGATGAAAACCCATTGCCTTGGTTGTTTTTAAAGAGATTTCTAACCGTTTTTTTATTGCAGCATCTATATCCAGATTCATTACTTCTTTAAATGCATCTTCTTTCCATTCCCATACTTCCATCAATGATTTTGAGGTCTTAATCTTCTTCATATATTACCTCCATAGGAGTGATAATCTTAAATGCCTTTGTATAACCCTCAAGTAAGTTTGTGGAAACAATCTTTCGTTCTTTATTGATATTTGCCAAATGCCGATAATTCCAGCTTAAAAAAATGTCAATCTCTTCTACGGTGCAAATAGCTAAATGTAATGCATCTTCCAACTTTTTTCTTGGAATTATACCACTCTCAATATAAATTTTTGCTAATCTCTGAATTTCCTCTAATTTGTCTGTAATGTCTAACACTTTCAAGCTGTAGTCTTTTATTACCCCTAAGAGCTTTGCTTTTACGGCTGCATCTTTTGTTCTGTTAATCTCGTCTATTACAACAGGTGAAATAAAGATTTTATAAACCTCTTTTTTTATATAATTCTCGAAGAACTCTTTTGTTATTTCTTGTTTTTCAGGTGAGTCGTCAGCAAAAATAAAATTGATTACTGAAGTGTCAAGGTATATGCCTGTCTTTTTCATAGGTTCACATTGGAATTATAGAATAAATAGGTGTTTTATGCAAGTTTTAGGAAATCTGGTCAGGTTTCCCTGCCGGACAGCTGTCTGAATCTCGGTAGATAGTTTTAGAAGTAAAATCGTGCGATGCAAGGACTGTATTGTCTTTCCGGAGATTTTAGCGATTGCATGCACAGTGCATGCAATTTCCTGCGGCAAGTCCTCAATATAATAAAAAGTGAAGCCTCCCCGCCTACAAGGCGGGGCATCCTCCTAACTTCTAAAAAAGCTCCATTTGTGCACCTTTGAGATCTTTATGGCGTTGTATATATCTTTTGATCTCATCTGCTGTTACTCTGTCACCCACTGTTCGTACAAAGTATCCGTCTTCCCAGAATTCTCCTCCCCAAAATTCTTTCTTGATCTTTGGAAAGTCTTCAAGCATCTCGCTTGCACTGATACTCTTTAGCATACCCACTACCCGTGCTATTGAATACCGTGGAGGAAAGCTGAGAAAGATATGGACATGGTCTATAGCAACCTCCATCTCTTCGATCTCGAATCCGTGGTGATCGGCAATCTCTCTGAACAACTCCTTGACCCGATCCCTGATAGCATCCCTTAGAATCCACTTCCGATACTTTGGCGCCCACACGAGGTGGTATTTCGTATCATAG
>JAPLKA010000024.1 GCA_026388315.1 Pseudomonadota bacterium
CCATGCCCTGCCGTCGGGGATATCAGACAGATCATACCCGAACAGCTTTGTGAACCTGGCGTTGATATAGGTAAAACGACCCTCCTTATCGACGAGAGCCATCCCGAAGGGGGCATTGTCCGAGAGGGTTTTTAGTTTCTCTCTCCCCCCGATGATCTCTTCCTCGGCCTGCCTGCGGGTGGTTATGTCCTCCACGGTTCCTGCATAGTACATGACCGTGCCTTTATTATCCCTTACCGCATGGGCACTTATGGATGCCCATACAGTGTTTCCGTCTTTGTTGAGGAGTTGTACCTCAAGCCCTTTGATGACCCCTTCCGCTTCAAGGGTGTTTTTGTATGTTTCGCGATCTTCCGGATTCACATAATGCTGTCTGCCGATATCAGTGATCTGCTCCATGTATTCCTGCGGGGAGTCATATTTGAAGAGCTTTGCCAGGGCAGGATTTGCGGAGATGAATCTTCCCTCCGATGTGGTCTGGAAGATGCCTTCTACAGCATTATCAAAGAGGGAGCGGTACTTTTCTTCGCTCTCCCGCAGTGCCTCCTCCACCTGCTTGCGGCCTGATTCCGATTGTTCCAGCTCTTTGATTCTCTGTTTTAAGAAGGATATCTCTTCGATCAATTCCGGATTTGTCTTTGATGTATCTTTCATCTGGCTCTCCTGTGGTGATAAATAGTGCGAGATATATCACAGGATATTAAGGATATTACAGGATATCCATTGAGGTGTCAAATGGTAATGGATAAATCCAAGCAGGAACACAATGTGAAGATAAGTATTTGGAGCCCGGGCAGCATTGTTTCTTTTACCACCTACTTTTCCAATACCTCCCGGATCTTCCTGGAAATATGGGCTATACTGAAAGGCTTCTGGATAAATCCGTGGCATCCTTTATTCATAATCTGCTGTGCCTGACCGTTCAGGCTGTAGCCGCTGCTGAGGATTATCCTCGCTGAAGGGTTCAGTTCCCTGATACGGTCAAAGGTTTCATTCCCCGAAAGTCCCGGCATGATCATGTCAAGGATTATAAGGGAGATATCGTCTTTCTTTTCTTTATAAAAAGCGATTGCCTCCTGTCCACTTCTCATGCCATGTACGGTATACCCGAAAGATTCAAGGATCTCTTTGCTCACTGCAAGGACACTCGGCTCATCATCCACAAGGAGAATGGTTTCGGTACCCCTGAGTACATCCGGGGCGGCGGGTTTCTCTTCAAGGGCCTTTTTCTCTGATGCAGGAAGGTAGAGGGTAAAGGTGGTACCGTGGCCGGGTTCACCGTAGACATTGATGAAGCCCTTATGCCCCTTCATGATTCCGTAGGCCATGGCAAGCCCCAATCCCGTTCCTCGCCCCATTTCCTTTGTAGTAAAGAAAGGGTCAAAGATTCGCTTTCTTGTCTTTTCGTCCATGCCTACGCCGGTATCAGTGACGGAGATCTTGACGTAATTCCCGGAAGGCACACCATGGAGCGCTGTATAGTTCTCATCAAGAGTAACGTTTTTGGTCTCAAGGTAGAGTTCTCCCCCCGTGGGCATGGCATGCCAGGCATTCACATAGAGGTTGAGGAGGACCTGCTCGATTTGGCCCTGATCCGCTTCAACCGCCGCGAGATCCTTCTCGTATTTTCCGTGGATGGTAAGCTCTTTCTTTGTTCTGCCGAACATGGAAGAGCTCTTCCTGAGGATATTGTTTATGTTTAGAGACGGCATCTCGTACCTGCCGCCTCGGGCAAAGCCCAGGAGCTGCTTTGTGAGATCCGCAGCACTCTGGACCTGTTCCTCGATCCGTTTGAGCCGCTCATAGTTGGGGTGGGATGTATCGAGTTCCAACATCATAATGGAAGCGTACCCCTGAATCCCCATGAGGAGGTTGTTGAAGTCATGGGCAATGCCTCCGGCAAGGGTGCCGATTGCTTCCATCTTCTGGGACTGGATAAGCTGGGCCTCAAGACGTTTACGCTCGGTGATATCGTTACCGACGCACAGAATCTCGCTGACATCACCGTTCTGGTCAAAGATCGGTTTATTGGTCCAGGCAATCCAGACGCGTTCCCCGTTGCTACGCATGTTCTCATTTTCATTGGTGACATACATATCGGGGTTGCGGCCGATATCGGCTATCATGGCAACAAGATCACGACCGGTGGTCTCTTGTTCCGGTACAATCGTACCGACAACGTTCCGCCCGATGATGTCTTCTTTCAGGAATCCGAAAAATCGCTGTGCGAATTCGTTGAAGAAAGTTATCCGACCTTCCTTGTCCATTCGCAGGATAATGCTGTTTGCATTTTCCACCAGTTCCCGATATTTCTCTTCGCTTTCCTGCAGTGCCTCGGTCTTTTTGATATTCAGAGCTATCTCCTCCTCCAATCTCATGGTCCTCTCACGGACCTTCTTGCGGAGGGTACGGTTCCATACAATCAGGAACAATACAATAACAATGAGGGCCCCCAGGCCTGTTCCAATATGGCGAAGGTAGGGATGAAATACACTCGTTTCGGTACCGAACCACTTGCGGTTAATGGCCTGGTACTCGCTTTCGGAAATCTGCGAAAACCCTTCTTCTACTGATTTCAAAATAGCCGTATTGCCCTTCTTAACAGCCCGATGGAACTCCCCTGTATATAAGGGTGCCGAGTAACGGAACTGATCCAGAATACCCATTTTGTAAAGAAAGTAGAGGGCTGGAGGGTTGTCAATAACGGTTACCATTACTTTTTGCTCTTTTGCGGCCCTGATGATAGCCTCATAGGAAGGGTACTCCTGAAAGAGGCTGATCCCTTTTCCCCTTAGATGATCAATCGCATTGTCGCCGCTCTTGACAGCGACGACAAAGCCCTGAAGTGAATCTGCATCGGAAATACCGGAGATGTTCTTATGGAAAAATATCGAGACATCTAATTTTGCGTAGGGTTTTGTGAAGTCGTATATTTGTGCGCGACGTTCATTGAAGAAAATGGTGTCGATCACGTCGAACTCTCCCGCCCCCATACGGCTCAGAGCCTTACCCCAATCCATACCGGAAATGTCTGCTTTAATGCCTGTTTTCAGTTCCCATAATCGCCACTGGTCTATCAGGATGCCCTGCAGGTTTCCTTTACCGTCAAGGAAGACGTAGGGCGGGTAGTTGTTGTCCATGACGACTTTAATTGTTTTGGGAGGATTTTTCGGGTCTGACGGTGAGGCTGCATCGGCATACAAACATCCGACCGCGACCAGCAAGAAAATAAACAATAAGCGGATATATCTGTTCATATGCCGGATCATGAGATGCTTCCCCTTGACTTTTTAAGGGTATTTTTCTGCCAATCTACCTTATGAGGTTGTGTTCAGTGTCATCGGACAGCCTCCAAAAATTGTATGCCTGTTGGTAAAATAAGTATGTGATCCAACAGACATGCCTAAGGGAACAGTATAAAAGAGGGTTTAAACCGTGTCAATAATTATTAACAAGATGAACTGTTATGTATTGGAGGGTAGGGTTAACAGAGTCAGGGTTGAAACCTTGCATAATAAAGATATCTTCCAGGTCATTGACTCCATTATAAAATGTTGCGTGTTTTGCGCTCCAGGTGCCATTATCCCATCCCCATACAACTTTCCATTTATCTCCTATACTCGATAATGCTATCGTAACGCTTGTATTATCTGCCCCTTTATGCCCGAAAAAATTGTTGGCTTTAATCTTCTTACCGTACATATAACAGTTTAATGCCTTCACTTAGAGGGTTTGGCAGTCTGGAACCATTTCTTTGATTTTGGGGTTTCCGGTGCACGTCCGGCCAGAGCCGTCATCATGCTCAGGGTCGGCAACTGGAAGGAGAGTGCACCGTGGTTGTGCAGTTTTGTTGCAGCAATTCTTTCATTCAGGCAAGATGTAGCATGTATCACACCGAAATAGGAAGTATTTAAGGTTGGAAATGTCTTTGGCGGGTAGCTGAACATTATTCGCCTTGAAAGGAGGTCCTATAGGACGACACGAGGATCACGAAAAGCTTTAAAACAGTGATTGAGGGTCCACAGGCTCTTTCCGTGATCTCGGACTGATTCCTGCAAATAGGTTGTGTTCATTTTTTTGTCAATATTGCGAGCATACCTATTGTCAGAAATGAGGGCGAATTGATTGTTCCCTACAGCATCGGGATGGGAACAAGACCGGCGTTTTTGGTATCCTTCTGAACGGCGCTAACGATTGAGGTTAGTATATTAGAGCTAAACCTGGATTTCCATAAAATGTTAGACATTTAAGCAATTATATTATAGAGTTATTCTGTCGGGTTGGGGTTGAGGATAAAATCACAGATAACCTTTTATCTTACTATTGAAAAAAATTATACTTTGGAATCTTAAAAGGAAGCAAATGGAGAAAGGCAAGATCATTGTTGTCGAGGACGAAGAGAGCATCTTGATGATGCTAACCGAGTTTTTACGAAACAACGATTACACGGTAGATCCTTTTCTGGAAAGTAAAGAGGCATTATCTGCACTGAAGAACAATAATTACCAAGTTTTGATTACAGATCTCACCATGCCCAAGGTAGATGGTCTGCAGTTAATAAATTATATTCAAAAAGAATATCTCGATACTATAGGCATCGTCATGACCGGGTACGGAAGCCTTGAAACCGCTATAAGCGCCATGAGACTCGGTGCTTTTGATTATATCCTGAAACCCTTTAAGTTCGAAGAGATACTCGCATCTGTTGATTCAGCATTGTACTATTATAAAATGCTGAAAAACGAAAATATCCCTAAGGGGTTAGTATCAAAGGCAAATCTTTTGAAAAGGTTTTCTCAGAGCAAGTTGCTTTTGGAAAATACAATCTTGAGGACTCGTCTCAAGGATAAATACAAGTTTGAAAATATCTTAGGGATAAGCTTTGGGATGCAAAAGATCTTCGAACTTATTGAAAAAGTAGCCGACACAAGCGCGACAGCCCTTATTACAGGCGAGAGCGGGGTTGGAAAAGAACTGGTTGCCAGGGCTATCCACTATAATTCCTCGAGGAAAGACAACCCTCTTGTCGTAGTAAATTGTGGTGCAATTCCGGAAAATCTGTTAGAAAGTGAACTTTTTGGTTATGAAAAGGGCGCCTTTACCGGTGCGTTCAACACCCGGTACGGCAAGTTCGAAATTGCCAATACAGGCACAATCTTTCTCGATGAAATCGGGGATATGAGTCTTAACCTTCAGGTGAAAATCTTAAGGGTCTTGCAGGAAAGAACCCTTGAACGAATTGGCGGCTCTAAAACAATTAAAGTCGATATAAGGGTTATCGCTGCAACGAACAGAATTTTAGAAAAACTGGTAAAGGAAGGTGCCTTCAGAGAAGACCTTTATTACAGATTGAATGTGGTTCCGATTCATATCCCTCCGCTCCGGGAAAGGAGACAGGATATACCCTTACTTCTAAATCATTTTCTTGAGCAGTCCAATCGTTTAAATGATGCCGCTGTTGAAGGATTCTCGGAAGAGGCCATGGATATTTTAATTAGTTACGAATATCCAGGAAATGTGAGAGAATTACAGAATATTGTTGAAAGAAATGTTGTTTTGAAAAAGAAGGGCTGTATAGCGGTGGAAGACCTGCCGGAAAAGTTGTGGAATGTAAAAGATAAAGAACAACAACTTGATATTCAGAAGGGATACGAGACCCTTGTAACGGAATTTGAAAAATCAATTATTGCAAAAGCCCTCCAGGAAACAAAAGGGGTAAAAAGCAAGGCAGCCAACATACTTAATCTAAACAGGACTACCTTAATCGAAAAGATGAAACGTTTCGGGATGGACTAATTTTTTCTCTGTCAATAATTTGACAATCATTAGATACGCCTGGAAACAACAAAATCCTTACAAAGATCAACTTCTCTTAAAAACTGAAACGGGCTGGCAGTGTGAGAGTTGGGATTGGTATATATCTTGCAGAGGTTAAGGTTATGTCCATTTCAGAAGCAGAATTGCTGAAAGATGCGTTTAACGGGTTTTCAAGGGCCTCTGATTCCATAGTTAATTATTATAATGTTCTTGAGAGCCAGATAAGACTCTTAAAAGAAGAGGTAGAAAGTAAAAACAGGGAGTTAGAAAAGGCTAAGGAGTACCTGTATAATATACTTGATTCTATTCCGGTAGGCATTGTTGTTGTTGATCAGAAATCCATATCGTTTTTAAATAAAACAGCAGAAAGGCTGAGTTCAGAGAAATTTATTGATGACCTGAATAACAGCAGCCAGAAGGCTGGTGAGATCAAAAATGGTAAAGGTCAATACAGATGGAAAAAGGATGTATTGAGGAACGGCTTTACAGGCAAAGAAGTAATAGTCATTGAAGATGTAACTGAGTTTGAAAAGATGAAAGAGAGGTTTGAAAGGGATGAGAGATTACGGGCTATGGGCGAAATGGCTGCCAGGATCGCCCATGAAATAAAGAACCCTCTCGGCAGTATGGAGCTTTTTCTTTCAATGCTGTCGGATAGAAAGCTGAAACCCAAAGAGAAAAAATATGTCGACTATATACATTTCGGTGTGCAGACGATCGACAGGATTATTAATAACATTCTTTCTTATACGAGGCCAAGAAGCCTTGTAATGAATGAAGAAAAGATAGACAAGGTGGTTGAAGAGACACTGGATTTTATGAAACTGTCGATTATGAGCAGGAATATAAATGTTCATTATGATGTTCATTATGACGGGGTTTCTTTTTTTGATCCCGATATGATGAAGCTTGTAATAATGAACTTCATCAGCAATGCCATTGATGCAGTGACCGGCAAGGGCTCGATACGAATTGAAATAAAGGAAGAAGGAAAATATGTAGTAATCGTCGTTAACGATAACGGTGCTGGAATGAGCGAGGATGTAAGAAAGAACATATTTAATCCGTTTTTTACAACAAAAGACAAAGGTGTTGGACTTGGGCTTTTTATCGTGCACAACATCGTGCAAGCCCATAAGGGATACATAGAGGTAGAGTCAACCGAAGGTGTTGGTACAACATTTTTTGTTTATATTCCAAAGGACAGCCAATGAAGACCAACGTGCTTGTTATTGATGATGATTATCATATGAGGGTTGCCCTGAAGGAATCCCTGACAAAAACAGGATATACAGTTTTCCTTGCTGAGAACGGTATGAAGGCAATTAATGAAATAAGCAAACGTATTTTTGATCTTGTTATAACGGATGTTAAAATGCCACATTTAAATGGCATCGAACTCTTAAAACATATACGGAAAGAACATCCCTTGCTGCCGGTAATTCTTGTTACTGCCTACGGGACAATTCAGGATGCAGTGAGTGTAATAAAAGAGGGCGCGTTTGATTATATTCAAAAGCCTTTTACCGCCGATACACTCTACAGTACAATAAAACGTGCCATCGGCGTGAACAACGGAAAGATTATCTATGCTTCAAAGGCTATCAAGGATGTTCTTATGAAAGCGGAAAAGGTTGCAAAGTCGGATGTCACTGTGCTCGTTCTTGGTGAAAGCGGTGTTGGTAAAGAACTTATTTCACGCTTTATTCATGAAAACAGCGACAGGCCTAAGAGTCCTTTTGTACCGGTAAACTGTGCGTCCTTACCCGAAAATCTCCTTGAAAGTGAACTTTTTGGTTATGAAAAAGGTGCATTCACCGGTGCTTATTCAAGGAAAATGGGTAAATTTGAGATAGCCGACAGAGGAACGATACTCCTTGACGAAATAACAGAGATGGATTTCAGGCTCCAGGCCAAGTTGCTAAGGGTATTGCAGGAAAAGGAAATAGAGGTAGTTGGCTCGAAGTATCCTAAGAAGATCGATGCAAGGGTTATTGCAACGACGAACAGAAATATTGTGAAACTGGTGGAGGAAGGCAAATTCCGCGAAGATCTTTATTATCGGCTCAATGTCTTTCCGATATATGTTCCCCCGCTAAGGGAAAGGAAAGAGGATATCCCGGAGCTTGTGGCATATTTTTTGCGTAAGCATTCAAAAGGTATGGACGTGAGTATAAACGAAGAAGCAATGAATTTTTTAATGGAAAACAATTGGAAAGGTAATGCACGAGAGCTTGAGAACGTCATTGCAAGGGCGTGCATCTTATCTAATTACTCTGTTATAAAATTGACACATTTACAGGAAATGACATTTGCCCAGGATAGTTCACGGGGGTCGATCAGGGAAATGGAGATGAAGCTCATCCTGGATGCACTTAAAACCTGTAATGGAAATAGAACAAGGGCTGCATCGATGCTTGGTAAAACAACAAGAACCCTGAGAAACAAAATTAAGGAATACAAAGACACGGGTATCCTGCCCGCAACAGAGGACAAACAATGGATGTCTTGAGTTTTGTAGAAAAAGCACTAAATGTCAGGGCCTTTAATCATAAAGTCCTTGCAGGGAACATAACACATGTTGAGACTCCGAACTATAAGGAAAAAGAGGTTGATTTTAAGCAAGCGCTTGAAAGACAGATGGCAGGTCTGAAAAATATCGAGATACAGGAAAAAACTGAAAGCGACGGCATGGGCAGTGTGGATGGCAATACGGTAAACATGGAGGTTCAGATGGTTAAGATGAACGAAAACAGCATGATGTATAATGCCCTTATTCAGATTATTTCAAAGAAATTCTCTATGATGCGTTATATGATTTCTGAAGGAAGGCGATAACCTAATGAGAAAGAGATGGGAACAGAGCAAACAAAGAAGGTCTCAAGTTCATAGCTCAGGAGGGAGAATATGAGCATTCTTGACATTTTAAGAATAAGTGCGTCAGGGTTGAAAGCCCAGCGGATAAGGATGGAAGTGATAGCAACAAACCTCGCCAATATACAAACCACAAGGACTGACGAAGGCGGTCCCTACGCGAAAAAAGAGGTTGTTTTCACAACGGCGGATGTTTCTGAAGCAGGCGGATTCGGCAAAATGTTTTCCGAGAAGATTGAGGGAGTGAAGGTTGAGGAAATTGCCAATAGCAAAAAACATTTTGAAAAGGCATATGATCCTGGCCATCCCGATGCAGACCAAGAGGGATACGTGACCAGTCCAAATGTCAATCTTATGGAAGAAATGGCAGACATGATATCGGCTACCAGGGCGTATGAAGCAAATATAAATGTTGTTAACACGACAAAAGAGATGTTCCTAAAAACGCTTGAAATAGGTAAGTAGGAGGGATAAATGAAGATTGAAGCATTACAGCTACCCAACTTTGCTGAAAAAAAGGGTGCCACGGAGGTGAAGGGATCTGCTTCGTTCACAGAAATTTTAAAAGATTCTATGAACAAGGCGAATGAACTGCAGAAAGAAGCAGACCAGGAAACCCAAAAGATTGCAAAAATGGAAAGCGTGGATATACATACTGCTATGATTGCCGCTGAAAAGGCAAGCCTGACATTCCAGACCATGATGCAGGTACGGAATAAGATAATAGAGGCTTATGGAGAAATTATGAGGATGCAGGTGTAATCATGGCGGCAACAGAGTTGCTTTTGAACAACGCGAAAAGCTATATCACGAATGTCCCGAAAAACAAGCTCTATCTATATTTGTTTCTTTTTGTATCTATCGTAGGGGGCTCTGTTCTTGGTTTATCTTTTCTCCAGAAAGAGGACTATCAAACCCTTTTCTCCGGTCTGGCTGTTGAGGATGCTTCAATGATTGTTGCAAAGCTGAAGGAGCAAAAAGTCCCTTATAAGTTAGGGTTGGGCGGGACAACCGTATATGTACCAAAAGAAAAGGTTTATGATGTAAGGCTTTTGCTCGCTTCACAGAATGCATTGCCAGGGAATAGCGGGGTAGGCTTTGAACTTTTTGATAAAACCAACTATGGCATGACTGAATTTATGCAGAACATTAACTATAAACGGGCAATCCAAGGAGAATTGGCAAGGACAATTAACCAGATGCCTGAAGTAAAAACATCCCGTGTCCATATTGCTCTTCCGGAAAGGACACTTTTTTACGATAGAGAAAAACAAGTAACTGCATCTATTTTTTTAAAACTTAAACCAGGGAAGGCCCTCCCAAAAGAGCAGGTTGCAGGAATTGTCCAGTTTGTGGCAAGCAGCATCGAAGGTCTCAAGGCAGAAAACATAACAGTAATAGATTCCTCAGGGAAAATACTTTACAAAAGTGGGGATGCAAGTTCGCCGATTGTCCTCTCCGGACAACAATATGAACTTCAGAAGAACGTAGAACGAAAATTCGAGGAATCCATCCAATCACTGCTTAATACTTTTCTACCGGCGAGCAGGTCTATAGTGAGGGCAAGTGTTGAGCTTAACCTGAGAAAGGTAGAAACAGTTGAAGAAGAGTATAATCCCGAAAAGGCCGTTGTAGCAACCTCAAAAAAGAGCAGGGAAATGGTTGCAAGCAGAGCAGCAAAAGCTGGAGGTGTTCCGGGCGTAGCATCCAATACTCCTAATGCACCAAAAAAAGAGGGGAATAAGAATAAGGGAAATCAGGAGAACCCGGACAAAGCCAAAGAATCCGAAAGAGAAGAGGAACATAAAACGTATGAACTCACTAAAACCATTAGAAAAATTGTAGAACCTTATGGAGATATCAAAAAGCTCTCCCTTGCAGTAGTGGTTGATGGCAAATACGAGAAAGTTAAAGGACAAAAAGGGGAGGAATCGAGATATGCCCCAAGATCCCAGAAAGAATTGCAAGACATAAAGAATTTGATTGCCAGGGCGGTTGGATATAATGAGCAACGCGGCGATAAATTGGAAGTGCAAAGTGCGCCGTTTGAGATTGAAAATGTAGCCGAGGATAAAAGTTTATTGGAAAGTTCGAATAAAAAAGAGATGATATACAATATAGGGAAATATGTCTTTTATTTGGCAATACTTCTTTCGATCTTTACCTTTGTCGTAAAGCCTGTAATAGGCTTGTTCAAAGATAGAGCTGGATCAATAGCTATGAGACAAGTCAGCGGCATAAAGGATACGTATGCAGGAAGCAAAGGCGCTATAAACGATGCCAGTGCCAAAGGAGGCGCCGATTCCACGCCTGTCTTAAGCAAAGCACAGCCAGCCTTTGCGAGCGCACTCCAGGATAAAGCCCTTGTAAAATCTATTATTAAAGAATGGGTCAGGGAGAGAAGCTAATGGATGTCTCTGATATTACAGGCGCAAGAAAGGCAGCAATACTGCTTTTAACAATGGATGAAGAATTATCCAAGGAGATCCTGAAGGAGTTTGAAAAAGATGAGATAGAAACGATCGGGAGGGAAATAGCAAATTTAAAGTATATCCCTGAAAATACAGTAAGGCTGGTTCATGGCGAATTCTTGAAAAGCCTTGAAAAAAGCGGTTTAGCTGTTGTAGATGGGCAAAACAAGTTTAAAGCACTCATGAAGAAGAGCCTGGGCAATGAAACGGCAGACGCTATTTTTGACTCAATGGGGGGCAAAGAAGGCGCACCAGGTGACTTCCTGAGGACCTGCGACTCAAGATTGCTTGCGGCTACCATTAAAGGGGAACATTCCCAGACTATTTCACTTATTGTATCACTCTTGCCTTCAAAGAAGGCCTGCGAGGTAATCGGTATGCTCCCGGGAAATATGCAGGGAGATGTAATAACAAGAATGGCAAATCTCGGTAGAGTAGACAAGAATGTTTTGTCAGAGATTGAAGGTATTATGCGCGAACAACTGCAAGATTTAGGGGTTGGTGAAGAAAAACAGATGGGCGGAGTAAGCGCCGTAGCAAACATTCTTAACCAGATGGATAAAACTCGAGAGGGCGAAATCCTTGGAATTATCGAAGAAATGAATCCTGAACTTGCAGAAAGAATAAAACAATTTATGTTTACCTTCGAAGATCTTATCAAACTTGACAATAAGAGTATCCAGAGCCTTCTCAAAGAGATTTCCACAGAGGATCTTGCCATAGCCTTAAAAGGCGCATCAGATACCATAAAAGCAAAGATCTTTACCAATATGTCAGAAAGGGCAGCTGCCATGCTTAAAGAAGATCTCGAGGCAATGGGCCCGGTAAGGTTATCAGAGGTTGATCAGGCACAGAAAAGGATTGCGTTAACGGCAAAAAGACTTGAGGCTGAAGGAAAGATCATCATTACAGGTGAAAATGAAAAATTCGTATAATAAAAAAGAGGTTCACCCGCTTACCTTAAATTCCTTTGCCGATATTCTCCCAAATGATGAAAATGTCAAATTTATCTCTTTTTTCGGTAGTTCCCCTGAAAAAAAAGGACATTGGCAGGAAGTTGGAAGGCAATTAAAGAACGAGGCAGATATCGAAACCGAGACAAGAAAGGTATTCGAAGATGCATATAAGGAGGGCGAAAAAGCAGGATTCGAAGTAGGCATGAAAAAGGTTGAGCCTCTTATTAGAAGACTAAATGGAGATATAGCTGCGTTGTCTGCATTTAAAGAAGAGCTTTATAAAAAAGCAGAAGAAATGTCGGTTGAACTGGCGTTGGTGTTTGCAGAGGCTATTGTCTTGCAAGAGTGTACAAAAAACAGGGATATTGTTCTTAATATGGCAAAAAAGGCACTTGAAATTTGTGAAGAAAAACACGAAATAACCATCAGAATCAGAAGAGATGATATCAGATATATTTCGGAAGACGCCATAAGTTCATTAAAAGTTATACCGGATGATACATTGAAGGACCCAGGTTTTATCATTGAGTCAAATTTTGGTGCTATAGACGGAACTATTGCCACACAGATAGAGGAACTGAAAAAAGAGTTTTGCAAGGAATATGCAGACAGATGAAAAGTTGCTTGTTATTCGAGAAGCACTAAAAGGTTTTTACCCCTACAAGGTATACGGCAAAGTAAATCAGGTGGTAGGGCTTGTCATTGAAGGGAAAGGTCCCATATCATCGGTTGGCGATGCAGCGCTGATTCATCCGGTGGACGGAACTTCGCCGATTAATGCTGAAGTTGTTGGTTTCAAAGACGGGAAGACCCTACTTATGCCTCTTGGCGACTTAAGGGGGATCGGGGTAGGATCAAAGATACTTTCAAGAAAACAGACGGTAAATGTTGCCGTGGGTGAAGGCCTCCTCGGAAGGGTTATAGACGGACTTGGAAATCCCATGGATGGCAAGGGGCCCATTAATTGTTCTGATTTTGTGCCTGTTTACAGAGAGACGGTAAACCCTATGAAAAAAAAGAGGATTCTTGACCCTCTCGACCTTGGCATACGGAGTATGAACGGCCTTCTTACCTGCGGGAAGGGACAGAGAATAGGGATATTTGCAGGCTCAGGTGTCGGAAAAAGTGTGCTCCTTGGCATGATTGCAAGACATACAGAAGCAGACATTAATGTCATAGGGCTCATCGGCGAACGAGGAAGAGAGGTGCGGGAGTTTATTGAAAAGGACCTCGGGGATGGTTTGGGTCGCTCTGTCGTTATCGTTGCTACCTCGGACCAGCCGCCTCTTATCAGGGTAAGGGGGGCATTTTTAACCGTTGCTATTGCCGAATACTTCAGGGATGTGGGTAACAATGTGCTTCTGATGATGGATTCACTTACGAGATTCAGCATGGCACAGCGGGAAGTGGGGCTTGCAATCGGCGAACCCCCGACATCAAAGGGGTATACGCCAAGCGTGTTTTCTCTTCTCGCAAAACTCCTGGAAAGGACAGGGAACGGCGAAAAAGATGGTACTATGACAGCAATATATACAGTGTTAGTAGAAGGCGATGACCTCGATGACCCCATTGCAGATGCAGCCAGATCAATTCTCGATGGGCACGTTGTTCTCTCGAGGAAGCTGGCAGACATGAATCAATATCCCCCCATCGATGTTTTAAAAAGCATCAGCAGAACCATGAAGGATATTGTGCCGGGAGAACAGACAGAGTATGCAGGCAGGATAATCGGAATCCTCTCAGAATATGAGAGGGCTGAGGATTTGATCAATATAGGCGCCTACAACCCCGGGAGTAATGAAAAAATCGATTATTCCATATCCATGATGGATAAAGTGAGGACATTTCTGACCCAGGGTGTGGACGAAAAGGTAACCCTTGAGGATTCCCGGAACAGTATGAAGATACTATTCTATGTGTAATACCAAGTCGCCTTCATTCGCTCATCTTTGTTATCTCCTCCTCGCACTCCTCGACGTACGTTCTGTGTACGCCTGCGTCGGCTCGTTGTCGCTGCCTCGATGCGCCTTTGAATGCAACTTGGTATGATAGATGCCCGTCCGTCCGCCCAGATAAAACCATTCGTGGGCATGGTTAGCTAATATGTCAACACAGCGCATAGAGAGAATCATAGACCTCAAAGAAAAGCTCATGGAGGACAAACAGAGGGAAATTGAAAATACTCTCGGTTTAATGAATAAAATAACAAATGGCATTATTGGTATAGATAACAATATTAATTCAAATTATGAGCGTATGACTATAACAAGCATAAGTGGAAACGATTTTTGCGTAATAAAAGATAACCTGACATACCTTGAAAACAGGAAAAGCGAACTCATGGAACAGAAAGAGGCATATAACAAAAAGGTGAGTATACTCAGGATGGAACTGATTGAACAGGCAAGAGAAGTAAAAAAACTTGAAACGTTAGAATCGAAGACCCTCCAGGTCATCAAAAAGGCTCGAAACAGAAAAGAACAAAAATCTCTCGATGAAATTGCCCTGAAAAAACAGAATATTTAGGAAAAGTTTTCCCACCCGTGGAACAATTTTCCTTCGCAGCGCTGATTAAACACCTGCCAAAAACAACAACATATTGAAAATAAACAATAAATAAGTTTGGCACGCATTTTGTTATATATATTGGGTATGGAAAATCTTCTTATCAATGGTTTATCTGGATGTTTCTCGGGTTCTGAAAAAATTCCATTTACAGGTGAAAACGTTTCTGACGGAAAAACGGGACCCGATGAATTTCTCAATGTTCTGAAGGATATCATCGGAAAGGATTTCACGGCAAACCTTCAAATGCAGTCCGGTATCCCGCTGAATATCGATAAAGGCACTTCTCTCCCTGTATTGGCCCTGCAGGTTGTTACTGCCCTTCAGTTGCCGGATGAAGCAGGGGAAGATGTATCGGCCGTTCTGATGTCAATCCTGTCCGCGTTCGGGTTAAACATCGCGCCCGAAGCCATGTCCTGTATACCGGAGAGCGGTATCGAGGCCCCGAAGTCGGGCAGCACAAACGCTACGCAGGGTGATAAGGAAGATGCTCCATATAAAGAAGCAATGGCTATATTATGTAATGAATTATGCAAAATATTTAATCCAATTGAAGGCGTGATTCCGGTATCTATCGGGGCCGGAAACAGCCTGTCCGCTTCCTCTTCCGATGAACCGGGGCGGGAAACATTATCGGGTGAAATTAAAAAACTGTTAGAGAGACCGGACATAATTGCCATGCTTCAATCCCATGGAATACCCATTCAACCGGATCCCTCTATGGATATCCCTGTATTGCTGTACAGGGCCATGAACATGGCGGCTCAGCAGCAGAAAGCCGTTGCCGGCAGTGAAGGTGTTCAGGAAAACACGCCGGACATGACAGAGCAAAGGATACAGGGTGACGGCGCTTTCTCTTTTAGAGACACACAAGGTTCCAGACTTTACCATATGGCCTCCACAAAGACAGACCGTATTGAAACCGGTGTTTCCGTTGAAGCCAGCACCATGCCACCCTTTGCCGGAGATAAAGATATGCCGGCGGACATGGATGTGAGGCTAAAAACAGACGGGATGATAAACAAGAACCCGGAGATAAAGAATATTCATGCGAACATGAATTTCCGGATTCCAGAACAGGTTGTAGATGAAATGAAGCTCGCCGAAGGCTTCAATGCTGCGAGCGAAAAGAATGGCAGTATCTTGAAGAATATTATAGCAGGATTGCAAAACGAGACCATCGAAGCGCCGCAGAAGGATACAAAATTTTCATTCAAAGAAAACGATTACATGCCCTTTGCAAAATCCGGCCATTTTGAAGCAGATCAATCCCCTGAGGCAAAAGGGACGCAGACTGTTGAAAAAGGGTCTTTCGCATCCATGATTACAGACAGAATTGAAAAGATTATCGGGCAGAATCAGGTAAGGAATACACCTATGGATATGGTGATGAGGATGAATATAAATGAGAAGGAGAGTCTACTCATCGGACTCAAGCGTGAAGGTCAACAGATTTTTGTCGAAATCAAAACGGGAAGCTCATCGATTATGAACCTGCTGCAGGCCAACAAGGAAGTTATTATCCGGAATCTGGAAATGAAGAACGTAAATGCAAATATTTTTGTAAATCCCGACAGTGATGGCGGCTTTGAAAGAAGAGAAAACAGGAGGGAAAACAGGAGGGGCGCCGCAAATGGCAAAGCGCAGAATAATTTTTTTGAGTTGCTGGAAACACAGGCATAAGGAGGTACTATGAGCATTTCAGCGATAAACAGCACCGGCAATACCACGACCGCAACCGGCAGTACTACGCCGGCCAATTTTGTGAGCAAAGACGCTTTTTTGAAGATCCTCGTAGCACAACTCAAGTATCAGAACCCGTTAGAGCCCATGAAGCCTGACCAGTTCTTAACCCAACTCTCGCAGCTTACCCAGGTTGAACAGTTGCAGACTATCGCAGACTCGCTTGCCGGTATGAAAAAGGCATCTGAGACGGGAAATATGATGCAGTGGATAAACACAATAGGGAGAAAAGTGAATGTAGACAGTACAACGCTTTCAAAGGGAGATCAAGTTTATTTAACGCCGGGTGGCGATTATGATCAAGTGGTACTTACTTTAACGAGTCAAACAGATGGTTCCATCAATAAAGTGACGTTTAATAAAGGCGAGGCCCTTGTTTACACATATGACGGCACTGATATTGTGACGATGACTGCGGCGGCCACGAAAAACAATACGTCTGTAGGGTGCACAACAAATGTGGGCAGGGTTGTAGCAGGAATAGACATGAGCAGCGGCATACCTCTTCTTGTAATGGGCAGCGGGGAAAGTTATTCAACAGACAAGATTAAACAAATATATTAAACAAATAAAAGAATAGGAGGTACACTATGTTAGGCTCTATGTTCTCAGGGATCAGCGGTTTGATGTCAAACAGTCAGGCGATAAATGTGGTTGGAAATAATATTGCCAATGTGAATACTATCGGATTTAAGGGAAGCAGGGCAACCTTTTCGGACCTTTTGTATCAGTCCATAAATGGAACGGCGGGTGCAAGCCAGGTTGGCCGCGGTTCCACGCTGACTGCGGTTGATACCCAGTTTGCCCAGGGTTCTTTTGAAAGCACAACCGAGCCTACGGATCTTGCCATTGGCGGGAAGGGTTTTTTTGTTGTAAAAAGGCCTGAAGGCGATATGACAGAATATTATACAAGGGCAGGACAATTCAGATTCGACAAGGATGGCAACCTTGCTAATCCTACAGGGCTTATTTTACAGGGTAAAGCGATAGACACGACAACCCAGAAGGCAGTAGGTGTTGATACAAATGTAATCATTTCACAAAAACCAAGCGATCCACAGATAACAACGGCAATCGATATGACGGTAAACCTCCAGTCGAACGCTGTATGGAAGGGGTCCGTAGGCAGTCTCGCTACCACCGCTGGAACGGGAAGCATTGCCTCGGTAACCAATACGCTCGGAAAGTGGCCGATTGCCGGTGATTATACAGCCACCACAGTATTAACTACTCCAGCCGTGAAAGCAACGGGCACCGTTACGTCGTCCGGAGTCAATGTCACCGCCGGTGACACCGTCACTATCGCAGGGAAGATATACACGTTTGTTGCTGTCCCGGCGATCGAAGGCAATGTTCTCATCGGTGCGGATGCGGCAACGACATTGGACAATCTAAAGTCTGCAATCAATCATACTGGAACTCCAGGCACAGATTACTTTTGTGCTGCTGCGCATCCAACTGTCACAGCAACAACCAACACCGCCACGGTACAAACTTTAGAAGCTATCACGGCAGGAACGGATGGTAATGTTGCTTTGGCGGAGGGTGCGGCTACTCTAACAGCAAGCGGTGCAGCGCTTACAGGCGGGACGGACGATGTCAATACATTGACCGTTGCGGTCACACGGCTCAAGGCCGATGGAGTGACCCTTGGAGATACGGTCTCTGAAAGCAAAGTGATAACGGCAGGAACCAGCATAGCCAACTTTGAGGATTTAGGCGTTGATATCACTCCCGGCTCAGTCGTTGCCGCCGGTACCCAGACATTCAACGTTTCGGGCTTTAACGTGGATAGCCCCACAGCCACTGCGAATTATTCTTCCGCCATAACCGTGTATGATTCCAATGGCCAGTCACATGTCGTTACAGCATATTTCAGGAAGTCTAATATAGATGCATCATCGAACAGCATATGGGAATGGATGGCCGTTGTGGGAGCGGGCGATGCGGCAGCGGGCGAAAATACCCTGGCTTTATCCGGTGACCTTACATTCGATGATGCGGGCGTACTGCAGGGCGAGGGTTCCAACCATCAGGTCTTTTTTAATTTTACTACACCTGCCCAACAGAACCAGCCCATTAATCTGTCCTTCGGAACACTTTCGGCTATTTCCGGCGGCACCACGAAAGACCCCCTGACACAATACCCCATAGACTCAGCAACCAACTACCAGGCCCAGGACGGGTTCCCTCCTGGAACCCTCACCAGTGTTTCCGTAGATGCTGAGGGCATCATTTCAGGCCATTATTCTAACGGGCAGATTATTGACCAGTACCAGATAACCCTTGCAAATTTCGGCGACCCTGTGGGACTCACAAAGGAAGGGAATAACCTTTTTTCTGCAAACAACAAAACAGGCGATGCATATAAGTATGCACCGGGTGTTTCCGGGACCGGAAAGATAAACCCCAATTCCCTTGAACAATCAAACGTTGATCTTGCAACGGAATTCGTGAAGATGATCGTAGCCCAGAGAGGATTCCAGGCTAATTCCAGGGTTATTACCACATCGGATGAGATACTGCAGGAGCTTATGAACCTGAAGAGATAGGTTTTAATTGAAGGGTGGCGTAATAGCCACCCTTCTCTTTCGATTTATTCTTAAAATTATGTTGATACCATACCTGTCAAAGATGTGACTATTTTGTCTTGTTTCCCGACACTCACGCTTTAATTCTATAAACTCAGAAGAGAAAACCTCGAACCTGCAGTCCATAACTAATTAATATTATTGGTTCTACTGTGGTGTTATGCCCATGGCATATATATTGCTCATCAGTTATCTTGCAGGAGGAGTGTATGCCAGAGGAAGAAGTAACAAGCGAGAGTCAGGAACCACAAGAAGAAGAAAAGAAGAAGGGCAAGTTTAAGTTTATTCTACTTATTGTATGTGTTGTATTTTGTCTGGGTATCGGGGGCACATATTTCTTTTACGGCGATACAATACTGGGAATATTTTTCAAAAAGCCTCCAGATAAAAATGGGGAAAAGCCAAAAGAGCATGAAAAGAAGATGGAAAGAACAATAGGGCCAATGCTGTCTCTTGAACCTTTCCTTTTTAACATCGCCGGAAATAGTTCAAAATTTGCAAAAATATCGATAGGTATAGAACTGAAAGATATCAAGGCCTTAGAAGAAGCAAAAAAAATGACTCCCTTAATAAGAGACAACATCCTTTCCATACTTGGGTCCAAGAGTACAGAAGTGCTTATGGGCGTAAACAGCAGGGATGTCATTAGACAGGAAGTACATAATACACTCAAGGGTCTCTTCAAAAAACCTACAGATATTAATGCGATATATATAACTGATATTATTATTCAATGAGGATAACAGATGGAACAGGTATTATCGCAAGAAGAAATCGATGCATTGTTGGGTGGGCTGTCGGAAGGTATAATCGAGACAGAGCAGGAAGCGGAGCCTGAACAAAAACAAGAAGTCAAGCCATTCGATCTTGTCCAATACACGAGAGGCAAAAAAGATAGTCTGCCGGCGTTGCAATTCATATACGAAAGGTTTTCAAAATCCTTTCGATCTGCCCTCTCACTTTTTCTCGGGAGAGATGTTGAGGTTGAGCAAAATCCCGTTCAGCACTTAGAATATAGAGAATTTATTAAGACATTGGCATTGCCTACAAATATGAACATCATTACTACAGAAAACTTAAATGGATTTTTCATTATAATATTCGATGCAAAGATGGTTTTTTGTGTATTAGAGGCCCTTTTCGGAAGTACAGGTGTATCCCTTCCGAGGATTGAGGGAAGGGAGTTTACAAAGATTGAATTAAATGTAATCAAAAAGCTGGCGGACATCGTTTCGGTTGAGATGGAAAAAGCATGGGCACCAGTTTACGAGATAAAGTGCAAATATTCCAGGTCTGAAATGAATCCCAATTATGTCACCATGATTTCCCAGGATGAGACCGTAAGCCTTTGTCAATTTTCACTTGAGATTGACAATATTAATAGCTGGATAAAAATGTGTGTACCTTACGGAATCCTTGAAACCATCAAAGATTATCTGATTTCAACCCCTTCAAGAGAGGGTATGGAAATGAGACAAAAATGGATTGAAAAAATGAAAGAAGGTATCTTGCATGTGCCGCTTGAAATAAGGGCAATACTCGGAAAGAAGAAAATGTCTCTACAGGATTTTTTAGGTATCACTGAAGACAGCATAATCATTGTGGACAGATATGTGAATGACCCGGTTGATATAGTGGTCGGCAGTAAAACAAAGTTTAAAGGTAAACTTGGGATTTTGAAAGGGAACAAAGCGATACAAATTGAAGGGCCGGTTCATTAAAGACGGCTTAAGAGGAGGAGGTACCATGGAAGAACCCTTAATAAAAAATCAACAACCAGAAACTTCAAAAAAATTTGAGTTAAATTTTGAAAGTCTTCTGGATATACCAATTGAGATCTCTGTCGAGATAGGAAGGACAAAGATGGCTATAGGCGAACTCCTGTCGCTGTCGAAGGGGTCAACGATAGAGTTGGACAAAATTGCCGGAGAATCTGTTGATATTTATGTGAACGAGAAACTCCTTGGCAGGGGAGACATTGTTGTGGTGAATGAAAGGCTGGGTGTAAGAATCATCGAAATCGTTACACCGAAAGAAAGGGTTCAGACATTAGCATGATTGACATGTATACAAGTATCATAAAAGTGTTTTTTATCCTTCTGGGGATGATCGCTGTCATGATCCTGTTGTACAGGTATGCCGGCAAACTGAAATTGAATCTGAAGCCAAAGGATACGACATATGGTCTCAGGAAAGTGGATACAATACATCTTGGATATAAAAAATTTGTTTCTGTCCTTGAAGTAAAGGATTATGTCCTTGTCGTCGGTGTCAGTGAGAAAGAGATGTCATTGTTGACCCAATGGAAAAAAGAGGACAGTCGCATATGAAAGTTATTATCGTCCTTATGGTTGTTGCATCGATATTTTTTGTGGCTCTCGTGCCTGGTGCACATGCTGCACCAAAGGAAAAATCACAGGCAAAGCTCGATATTTTTGGCTCCTTTGCGGGCGCTGAAGGCGGAAAAAACTTTATAAGCATTGTCATATTGCTTACCATACTGGCCTTCGCCCCGGCAATACTCCTCCTCATGAGTTCTTTTACAAGGATTGTCATCGTGTTATCAATGATGCGTCAGGCCATCGGGATTCCGCAACTCCCTCCCAATCAGATTGTCATCGGACTTTCGCTGTTTCTGACCTTTTTTGTTATGGCGCCCACATATGAAAAGATCCATGCCAATGCGCTTTCTCCGTATATGGACAATAAAATAGGATATGAGGAATTTCTCTCAAAGTCATCTAAAGAGATAAGCACCTTTATGCTGAGGTATACAAAAGAGAAGGATTTGGCACTGTTCATGAATATAGCGGGACTGAAAAGACCGAAGGGCGACACCGAAATCCCTCTTCGCATACTGGTACCGGCATTTGCGATTGGTGAATTAAAACGGGCGTTCCAGATAGGGTTTCTCCTTTACATTCCCTTTCTTGTCATCGATATGGTAGTGGCCAGCGTGCTTTTAGCGGCCGGCATGATGATGCTCCCGCCTATTTTTGTCTCTTTACCGTTCAAGCTCATGCTCTTTGTCCTTGTGGACGGGTGGAACCTGCTCATAGGTTCATTGATGAAGGGGTTTTATTAATGAATGATTCAGCGTTCAGCGTTCAGCGTATAGCGTATAGCGTAAAAAAGCAGAGAGCAGAGAGCAGAGAGCTAAAGCAGATTCAAGGGATTTCAAATTCCAAGTCCGAAATCTTAATGCGGAGGTTTTTATGAGTCAGGATTTAATTGTTCAGATTTTTCGGGAGGTTATTAAAACAACACTTCTTGTAATGGCCCCGGCATTACTGGTATCGATCGTTGTGGGGCTACTGGTCAGCATTTTTCAGGCGGCAACACAGATACATGAAATGACACTGGTATTTGTTCCCAAGATACTTGCCATTGCCGCATGTATGATAGTCCTGTTCCCGTGGATGCTGAATATCCTCGTTTCATATACGACCAATCTCCTGACCAATATCCCCATGTATGTGAGATAAATGCTTACCAGCCTTGGCGCCGACGGATTGAAGTTTATTATAATATTTTTCAGGGTAGCCTCAGTCCTCTGGTTTTTGCCCATTTTTTCGTTGAGATCTGTTCCATTACCTTTCAAAATCGGGTTTTCCCTCAGCATCTCCCTTCTGCTCTTCGACGTGGTCACGATAAACGCCGCCTTAAACAGTGACCCCTATTTCATGGCATTACTGATTCTGAAAGAGGTCTTTATCGGGCTGACCATAAGCTTTTTCGTGATGACACTCTTTGCTATCGTCTATGTGGCCGGTGAGGTTGCCGCCATACAGACCGGCTTTTCCTTTGCCCGCGTTATGGACCCCTTCACTATGTCCCAGTCATCTGTTCTGGAACAATTCCTGAATCTGCTTGCCGTCATGGTCTTCTTCGCAATAGATGCCCACCACATTCTCATTAAAGGGATTTTATTAAGTTTCAGGGAATTGCCCGTGGGCACACTGACGCTCAATGAGGCCTTGATGAACCATATCGTTGGGCTGACGAGCAAGATATTTTCCATAGGGCTCAAAATTGGCGCCCCGATCATTGTGACCCTTTTTGTTATTGAGATTGCCCTTGGCCTGCTCTCCAAACTGATCCCGCAGGTTAATGTTTTTATTGAGGGGATGCCGATAAAAATCCTTATAACGATGATGATCCTTGCCTTTTCTCTCAGCGCCATTGTGCCCAACATTGCCGCAATCTTCAGGGGCATGGATACGGAGATTTTAAGGATCATGAGGTTTATGGTGTAGGTATGGCGGGGGACTCATTTCAGGAAAAGACAGAACAGCCTACCGATAAGCGGCTTGAAGAGGCCAGGAAAAAGGGTCAGGTAGCCCAGTCAAAGGAGTTATCCGCCTGTCTTATCATCCTGTTCACATCGATATTTCTCTATTTTTCCATGTCTCAGGGGTTCAGCGAGATGTTCAAGGTATACATAAGTTATGTAAAGAGCGTTGATCTTGATGTGAACATCTCCAATATCCAGGGTATCCTGTCCTTCGGCCTCTTTAAGTGGCTCAAACTTGTTTTGCCGGTTTTCGGACTCATTTTTGCACTTTCCATATTCGGGAATGTTGTCCAGACAGGGTTCATGTGGAGTTCTGAAGCAATGCAGGTCAAGCTGGAATCCCTCAACCCCTTTGAAGGCATCAAAAAACTCTTTTCAAAAAAATCGGCCGTTGAAGTCTTAAAATCCATCATCAAGATTGTTATCTTAATCTATATTGCCTATACCCTCATTATTAAGGAACTCCCGGCCATGCTTTCCCTGTCTTCACAGGACATTAAATCGATCATTGAATATTGCGGGAAGACCGCATTTTCTCTTGCCGTAAAGGTGAGCGTTATCCTGCTCTTCATTGCTGGACTGGATTTCTTCTACCAGAAATGGCAGCACAAAAAGGACCTCATGATGACCCAGCAGGAAGTCAAAGAGGAGTCCAAAGAGAGAGAAGGCAACCCTCAGATAAAATCGAGGATACGGAGCCTCCAGAGGGATATGTCAAGGAGAAGGATGATCGAGGACGTAAAAAAAGCAGATGTAATAGTTACCAACCCGACAACATTTGCCGTTGCCCTCTCATATAAAATAGGTGAAATGTCTGCACCTATGGTCGTGGCAAAGGGTGCCGGTTTTGTGGCAGAGAAGATAAGAGAAGTGGCAAACCGGCACGGGATTCCTTTAATGGAGAATAAACCCCTTGCACGGGGACTTTTTTACTCTGTAAAAATTGGAAGCTATATTCCTGAACAGTTTTACATCATCGTTGCTGAACTTCTTGCAGAGGTATACAAGAAGAACAGAGTGAGGTTGTAAATGAACGGTATCGTTAAGGCCATAAAAGAGAAAAGCGACATCTTCGTCGCGATAAGTGTTGTTTTTGTCATACTTATCATGATCGTCCCCCTCAACAGTTTCTTTATCGACATCTTTCTTACCCTGAGCATATCCATTTCACTCATCATCCTCTTTATCGGTATGTATATTCAGAAACCCCTCGATTTTTCGGTTTTCCCTTCTGTCCTGCTCATCACCACCCTCTTCAGGCTTTCTCTGAACGTTGCATCCACACGGCTGATACTGGTTCACGGTGATGAGGGTGCCCATGCTGCAGGAAAGATTATCAAGGCCTTTGGAACATTTATCATCGGCGGCAATTATGTTGTCGGCGGGGTGGTTTTCCTGATCCTTGTCATTATCAATTTTGTTGTCATTACAAAAGGCGCAGGCAGGGTTGCAGAAGTGGCCGCACGGTTTACCCTCGATGCCATGCCCGGCAAGCAGATGAGTATAGATGCCGACCTGAACACAGGGCTTATCAGCGATACGGATGCGCGGAAGAGGAGAGAACAGGTTGAGATGGAGGCCGATTTTTATGGCGCCATGGATGGTGCAAGCAAGTTTGTGAGGGGCGATGCCATTGCGGGTATCATCATAATATTTGTCAATATCATAGGCGGGTTGATTATTGGAATAGTCCAGAAAGGAATGCCTGTCGATGATGCTATCACCATATATACCATCCTTACCATCGGTGATGGTCTCGTCAGTCAGATTCCCGCCCTCCTGACATCAACCGCTGCAGGCATCATCGTCACAAGGGCGGCTAGCAACGCGAATCTCGGAACAGATGTCATTAACCAGTTATACAAGCAGCCCAAGGCCATGGTGCTGGCTTCAGTCATCATTTTATCCATCGGAATGATTCCCGGTATCCCTCTCATGCCTTTTCTGATCCTTTCTTCTTTTACCTTCGGCACGAGCTATTTGATGAACAAGAACAAAGAGGAAGAGATTACAACTCTTCCCGATATTGCTCCCGTTGAGGCAGAGGAGCGGGAAGTTATACAACCTCTGGAAGTTATCGAATTGGAGATCGGGTATGGGCTGATTCCCATTGTGGATGCAGAACAGAGCGGGGAGCTCCTCGATAAATTAAAGGCAATGCGCAAACAGATTGCAATGGAGCTCGGTATTGTAGTCCCGCCGATGAAATTACGGGACAATCTCCAGTTAAAGGCAAGCGAGTACCTTATTCTCCTTAAAGGCATTGAGATGGGGAGGGGAGAACTGTTTCTCGGACATGTCATGGCCATGGGGCCCGAGGAAAAACAGAAAACGATGGAAGGTATCCCTGTAAAAGAACCTGTCTTTAATCTTGATGCGATCTGGATAAAAGAAAAAGACAGGGAAAAGTATGTTGCAGAGGGCTTCACAGTTGTAGACCATCCCACAATCATTGCTACCCACTTAACAGAAATCGTTCGCAACAATGCCCACGAGCTTACGACAAGACAGGAGACGCAGAAACTTGTGGAAATGGTATCTTCCACACATCAAAAGGTTATAGAAGAACTCGCACAGGCTCAGGTAAATACCGGCATTATACAGAAGGTCCTGCAAAATTTGCTCAGGGAGCAGGTATCGATCCGGGACCTCGTGTCGATACTTGAAGCTATTGCCGATGTAGCATTCACAACGAGGGATCCTGATGTCATAACAGAATATATCAGGCAGCGCATGTCAAGAAGTATCATAAAACCATATATTGTTGATGGGGTTTTGAATATCCTTATTATTGATAAAACAGTTGAAGAAACCATTATTAACAGCTTGCAACCCCAGGACCAGGGGGGTCTATTCTCCTTTGACCTTGCATTCAGTCAGCGTTTTATTGAAAGCTTGGGTAACGAGGTAAAAAGGGCGATCCTACAGAATATGCAGCCGGTTTTACTCGTTCATCCGTTGATTAGATTAAAATTAAGAAGGTTCCTTGAGAGATATATCCAAGGGATTACAGTGATTTCACATAACGGAATCCCCCCGCAAATCAGAATTCAAACGTTAGGGGTTGTAAAGATATCATGAAAGTTAAGACCTATATCTTTGATGATGTAAAAAAGGGTATTGAAATTTTAAAGAGCGAGCATGGTCCTGACACCATTATTGTAGATGTTAAGGAAAACATCAAAAGCGGTTCTCATAAGACCTGTAAAATCTCAGTGGCTGTTGAAAACGGTTTCCAACCCGGTAAATACGACCCCGTCAGGACAAGGGAAAAGACTGAAGATATATGGAACTGTACGACAAAATTACTTCTGGATAAAATCTCTCTACTCGAGTCAGAGATTATCATGGACAGGTTGAAATCTTACCCCTTACCGCTGAGGTTCATTTACGGCAAGATGGTTGAAAACGGTTTTAATGCACAGCTCGCTATGACCATTGTCTCGGAAGTATACAGTAATATAGGCGAATTGGCAAAAGAAACAATTATAGCCAACTATTTTCTGAAAGACCTCTTAGGAGAGAAAATTAAAATAAGCGACATTACGGGTACAGACGATTCTGCTATTTTGCTGGGTCCAGCCGGTGCAGGAAAAACGCAAACCGCAAAAAAACTCGCTATGATGCGCTCTGCGCTGGGAAAATCGGTCTCAATAGTTGCATATGATCCTGTGAACAGTGAAGGTTGTGATGAATTGAAAACCTTTTCGGAAAATGCTGGAATACCATTTTCATTCACCGTTCAAGTTGACGAACTATGCTCTATTCTCGAAAAAGACAGTAGAAAAAAGATTATTGATATTCCCGGTCACATAACTCTTCAAAAAGGTATTGTTGAAAAATTAAAGGACGTGAAGCGAATCATACTCCTGCCTGCAGGGGCAAGAGATGAAAAGATAAGAAACTATTTCAATCAATTCAACGATTTAAATACTGCAGAGCTTATATTCACCAAGCTCGATGAGGAAGAGACGCTGGGCCATGTCTGCCATAACCTTATTATGTTAAGACAGCCTGTTTGCTGCTTTACTACCGGTGCAAATATTAGAGATATTGTTATGCCAAGTAAAGAGCTGTTTTATAAAATTCTTTTTGAGGGTAATAAATGGAAAAGAGAAGAGGAAAAACCATTACAATAACAAGTGGAAAGGGCGGGGTTGGCAAATCATCCATAGTTACGAATATGGCATATATTTTAGGGGCCAACAAGGAGTCAACGTACATAGTTGACGCTGATTTATCCCTTGGTAATATCGACATCTTTTTTGGTATGTCTCCTAAATTCAATATTAAAGATTTGATAGAGGGCAGAAAAACCATTAATGAAATCATTGTTGAAGGCCCCCATGGTATCAAAATTATTCCTGCAACATCAGGAATAGCCGAACTTTCAAGCCTTACCGATGAACAAAGGAATATTTTGTTATCTTCCTTGCAGGAATTAGCAGAGTATGATTTTCTGCTGGTTGATACCCCGGCGGGGATATCATCCAACGTCATCTATTTTAACTCAATCAGCGAAAATATCTTTATTGTAGTAACGCCTGACCCTGCAAGCATTACTGATTCCTATGCGGTAATTAAAGTCTTGCACAACAAAACGGGGAGAAGGGATTTCAATATTATTGCCAATATGGTAAAAGACGAGGCAGAGGCCTTGAGTATTTATAAGAAACTGCTAACAGTTTCGGATCAATTTTTAAATGTTTACCTGGATTATATGGGCTATATTCCGATTGATGCAAATGTACGCCTCGCAACTAAAAAACAGAAATTATGGGTGGAACATTATCCAGATACACAAGCTACAAAGGCACTCATAAAAATTTGTAACAAGCTGGTATCCTGAATGGTAAAGTGGGCATACTCTAATAGAGGAGAAAACGAAAGAGAAAAGACAATCGAGGAATTTCTCCCTGTAATAAAGCATCTTGCCTATAAAATATCTAGAGGCTTTGAAGATAATACCACCACCGACGACCTTATTGCTTCGGGAATAACGGGACTGCTCGAGGCTATAGAAAAATATGATGCGAGCAGGGGGGTAAAACTTAAAACATTTGCATATCTCAGGATAAGAGGTGCAATGATAGATGAATTAAGGGCAAAGGACTGGTTTTCGAGAAATGCACGGTCTAAGTCAAAAAAGATAGAGGAGGTAATCAGGAAACTCGTAATCAGACTTGGAAGGCACCCTGAAGAAGAAGAAATAGCTCAAGAATTGAACATCAGTCTGGAAGACTACCTATCATTAATAAAAGATTTTAAGAATCTCTCAGTTCTGAGTCTTGAAGAAATATACGAGAGTGTTGGCGAAGGCAGAGAAAAGATCATCGGATATGTTGTGGATGAAACCAATGATCCGAGCGTATATGCGGAATTTCATGAAATAGAGGGGATACTTGCGAAAGAAATTGATAAACTTCCAGAAAAGCAAAAAATGGTTTTGAGCCTTTACTATTACGAAGATATGAATATGAAGGAAATTGCAGCAGCTATTGGTATTACTGAAGCAAGGGTCAGCCAGATTCACTCGCAGGCAATACTAAATTTGAGATCGATCACAAAAAAACAACTCTCACGCTAAAGTTCTACCGGAATAATTCGATAATATTTTGGATGGTAATCTATGGATTATGACAGCAAAATAATGGAAAGATTAAAAAAGGTTGAACTTTTGCCTACCTTTTCAAATATAGTTGGGGAGATATTGAATATTATCGATGACCCCATGAGCTCTGCTTCGGATATTGCAAAACATATGGATCCATCTATGGTCGGGGAGGTTTTAAGGATAGCCGGTAGCGCCTATTTCAACACAGGTGGTTTAAGAAAAATTTCTTCTATCGAACATGCCATAGCAATGATAGGTTGCGAACAGCTTTCCCATATAGTTCTACAGATGCCTTTTCTCACGTTGGCAAATAAAGATGACAAAATATTTGATGCAAAGGGATTTTTCAACCATTCGACGTTATGCGGAGTGCTGTCAAAAACTATAAGCTCATCAGCCTTTCTTGGAAATCCTAACGAGGTCTATATCAGTGGGATAATGCATGATGTTGGAATCATTGTCATCTATCGCTTTTTTCAAGATGAATGGAGAGAAATAATCTCCTTAATGGAAAATGAGAACAAGTCAAGGCTCGATGCGGAGCGGGAGGTTTTTTCTTTTGATCATGGTTTTATAGGTGCCATGCTTTTGGATATCTGGCATATACCGAAATCCGTAACAGACGGGGTCAGGTATCATCATTGTCCCGAAATGGCTGAAGAAAACAAGGGAAATGTGGCAGCTACGTATCTCGGGAACCTTCTGTCACGGCAGATTGATTTTAAAAATGACATAGATAGTTTTATCAATTTTATGATGTCCCATAGGGACTTTGTAGAGAAGATAACTCAATTCAGACGTGCATTCTCGTCGAGTGAAGAAATTGAGTTATTCCAGATGATATACAATGCCTTAAAAAGTACAAACAATTTATTAAAAGGAACTGAAAATGGCAGCGAAGATTAAAGTTCTTGTGGTGGACGACTCGGCTTTCATGAGGAGTATGATCACGAAAATGCTCGAAAGCGATAGCGAAATTGAGGTGATTGGCACGGCAAAGAATGGACAGGAGGCTATCGAGAGGATTGAAGTATTGAAACCAGACGTTGTAACGCTCGATATTGAAATGCCTGTAATGAACGGCATTGAAGCGCTAAGGCATATAATGAATAATAACCCGCTTCCTGTGATCATGTTTAGCTCACTTACCAAGGAAGGTGCCGAGGTTACCCTTGAAGCCCTGAATATTGGTGCTTCGGACTTTATAGCAAAGGATTTTTCAAATTTTTCTATAAGGATATCAAGAAATGAAAACGAATTAATTAATAAAGTAAAAACAGTGGCAAAGAAAAAAACAATGTATTTGCTGAGAAGGATCACTCTTCTTAGAAAACCAGTCACAATGAATAGTCCAAATAGGATTAAGCATAGCGTTCTCGCTATTGGCGCGTCAACAGGTGGTCCACCTGCAATAGAGCATATTCTCTCAAGTATTCCAAGTGATTTTCCAGTACCCATAGTGATTGCACAACACATGCCCAAGCTATTTACAAAATCCTTTGCACAGAGGTTAAACAATATCTCTCAAATTGAAGTAAAAGAGGCAGAAAATGGGGAAGTCCTAAAGATTGGAGCTGCCTTGATTGCGCCTGGTGATTCTCACATGAGTATCAAGAGAAGAAATAATGAAGTAGTTGTAGAGTTTGTTAATGATGCAAAATATATTTATAGACCTTCTGTGGACCTTCTTTTTAGTTCTACTGCACAGGTATATGGTGCAGAGTCGTTTTGTGTCATATTAACAGGCATGGGGAATGACGGGCTGGTCGGAATAAAGGAAATAAAATCAAAAAATGGCTACGTTATTGCGCAGGACGAAGATACATGCGTTGTATATGGGATGCCCAGGGCGGTGGTAAACGCAAATATGGCGGATGCCGTACTGCCCCTTGATAAGATATCTGAGGCAATAATCAAAAACTTGTGAGGAACGGGCCTATGAAAAAACAAGAAAACGGACAGATAAGTAAAGGGAAGATGGCACGCCTTATCAAGGCATTGAAGGAGGGGGACAGCTTTGACAAAGAAAAGGCCATAGAAACCCTGGTTGCTTTCCCTGACAAAACAGTCATCGAACAGGTTATCCCTCTCCTGGATGGCAACGTTACCCAGGCACGGATGTCCGCATGGGAGGTTTTGAAAAAGGTTGGACATCACAACATTGAAGCAGTAGCTGCCCTCCTTGATCATGAGAGCGAAGATGTAAGGGTATATGCAGCGGAAATCCTCGGGACACTCAAGGAGAAAAGTACATTACCTCAATTAATAAAAAAGATTCACGATGAAAGCCCTAATGTAAGAAACACCGTATGTATTGCTCTCGGGAGTTTTAATGACGAAATTGCAGTAGATGCACTTCTGGAGGCATTACATGATGATGACTGGATAGCATTTTCTGCTACAGAAGCCTTGGGGAAAACCGGCAATGAAAGGGCGATTAAGCCATTGCTTGCCATATTTAAAGACGGGAGCGAAGAGGTCTCATTGGCAGCCTGCGAGGAGCTTATGGGGTTTAACGACAAAAAAATAAAAAATGAAATATTCGATATTCTGAAAAGATGGGAGCCTGAAAAGAGAGGTGCTTTTGTTGATATTATTCTGGATAAGGTCGATGATGAGACATTCGAGAACATGAAAGAAAGGATGGGCGAAGAAGTATTCGAACACCTCTTCAACAGTGTTAGGAATGACACGGGGAAACCGGTAAGTCTCATACGGCTTTTGGCGCATTTCAGGCGGACAGAAGCCTGCGACGCGATTCTTTATGTTTTGAGTTCCATGAACCCTGACGACGAAGAATACACTGAAGTCTTAAATGTTTTTGCCCATTTGAGCGATGTATGGAAAGACCGTATTGCATACTATGTGGAACAGAATGAGGGCTATGCAATGCCCGTGATTGAGAGCTGTAAAATTGCAGGGGTGAAAATTGCCGAGGCTCTGCTGTTGAAAATATTTCTTGCGACTTCCATGGACGTGAAACGGGAGATCATAAAAAATCTGCCCGTTTTCTTAGAAGGGGGTGGTCTTTCCGTAATCAAAGAGGCGATAAAGGATCCTGATGGCCATGTAAGGGCTGATGCGCTTACAGTAATCGGAATAATGTCATTGGAGGTAATGAAAGATGACGTCATTACAGCGGTGCGGAAGGACTTTCTTGATGTACGGATACATGCACTGAAAGCCCTCATGAGACTCGATTTCGATAATGGATTGGAACTCATCAGGACCTTTGTGAATAATGGTTCCGATGATGATAAGAAACTGTATCTTGCGGTGGCGAAATTTGGAGATGCCGATAACAATTTTCCCTTTGTTGTAAAGCTCTTATCCGATAAGGACGATAAGATTCGAAGGGCTGTTATCAGTGTAATCGGGCATTTCCTTGACGATGAGAGATATATGGCCATGTTTGTGAAGTTGTTAACGGATGAAAATATTCCCCATGAAACATTGAAGGTGATAAGGGAAAAGAGACTCACCATATTCAGAGATCGTTTACAGGAGATTTTCCACGATACGGACAAGGAATTGTGGACAAGGTACTATGCCTTATCAGCCTTAAGCACCTTTGAAGATGGTTCCCTCTTTGATACTTTTGTAAATGGGCTAAAAGACGATAACAGCATCATAAAAATTGCCTGTATAAAGGCTTTAGCGGATTTGAATGATGTGAGGGCGCTTGAACATATCTATCCTTTTGTTCAAAGCAACGACAACGATGTAAGATCTACAGCAGAGTTTGTCATAGGCAGACTCGAGGGATTTTAGAAAGAGAGGTAAGATGCTGACAAAAGAGAGTTTCATCTTATTGAGAGACTTTATATATGAAAAGACAGGCATATTCTTTGCCGAGAATAAGACCTACCTGATGGAGAGCAGGCTGACGAACAGACTGAGTGAGCACGGTTTCAGCACCTATGAAGATTACTATTATTTCCTGAAATACGGAGGTGAAAAGTCGAAGTCGGAAATGCTCAGTCTCTTCGATGCGGTAACCACAAATGAAACAAGCTTTTTCAGGAATCCTCCCCAGCTTGATGCGTTCAAAATGATAATGCAGAAACATTACTTCAACGGTAAGGGCGCAGGTACCCAGTTAAGGATTTGGAGCGCTGCCTCCTCTACAGGAGAAGAGGCCTATACGCTGGTCATTATTCTCCTTGATATGATGGAAAAGCTGAAGAGGAACATCTCATTTACGGTCGTTGCGACGGATATAAGCCCTAAAGTCCTGGAATCTGCCAGGAAAGCGGTATTTGGTTCATACAGCGTGAGGAATATAGATGAAGCCATACGCAAAAAATATTTTGTCGAAGAGGGGGGGGTTTTCAAGCTGAAAGACATTGTGAAGAAATACGTCAAATTCGATTTTATGAATCTGATGGATGCGAATGCATACCGGACGTACAAGCATATGGACGTCATCTTTTGCAGGAATGTTCTTATCTATTTTGATGACAAGATGAAGAAAAAGGTCATTGATAACATGTATGAGTGTCTGAAATTGCCGGGATTCCTTACCATCGGCCACGCTGAGTCTCTCCATAACCTTTCAAGGGCATTTAAACCCTTGGTTTTTCCCGGGACAACTACTTATCAAAAAGGATAACATTATGAAAACAATATTAATTATTGATGACTCACCGACGATACGAAAATTGTTAACCTATGTGTTAAAAAAACAGGATTATATCATTGCAGAAGCAGAAGATGGAATAGACGCTATGGAAAAATTGAGCCATGTTCAAGCGGATATCATCATTGTAGACCTCAATATGCCGAACATGGACGGTATAGAATTTGCGAAAAACCTGAGGAGCAATTACTATTACATGGATACGCCAATTATCATGCTGACTACGACAAAAGATGACGAGTTGAAAAGACAGGCACTGGAAGCCGGTGTCAATCTATTCTTAAATAAACCTATCCAGCCGAATATACTTTTATATAAAGTTCAAAGTCTTTTGATGGGGGTGGAATAAGCGATGGGAAATGAATTTTTGCAAGACGACGAAATGCAGGAGATAATCAACGATTTTATCGTTGAATCGGGTGAGCTGGTTGAAAATGCAATCCAGGATGTTGTCGAGATTGAACAGAACCAGAATGAGGAGACTATCAACAGTATTTTCAGGGCGGTCCATACAATAAAAGGGACTTCGAGCTTCCTGGGGTTTAGTGCTTTATCAAATCTTGCCCATAGGGCTGAAGACTTGCTTGGTATGATAAGAAAGGGAGAAATAATTATTGATAAGGAGATAGCTGATACCCTGCTTGAAGCGATGGACCTGATGAGGACAATGATAGAAGAAATAAAGGAACATGGTGCAGAAAAACAGGATACCAGTGTAATCTTGAATAAACTGGAAATCTTGAGCAAAGTTGAAAAAAAGATGCTTGGAGAAATCCTTATTGAAGAGAAGATTATCACAAAAAAGGAACTCGAAAATGTCCTTGATAAACAGAAAGAAGATAAAAACAAGAAATTAGGTGAAATTGTTGTTGAAGAGAAACTCATTACCGACAAGCAATTAGACAATATCCTGTCGAATCAGAAGGTGCGCAAAGATGATCAAACAGTAAGGATAGATGTTAAGAAGCTTGATGAGCTTATGAATCTCGTAGGTGAACTTGTGCTTGGAAGAAACAGGCTCATAATGGTCAATAATATGGCAAAAAGGGACTCAAGCACGAATAGCACGCTTGATAATCTTGAAGATGTAACAAATTACCTTGAAGTTATTACAAACGAACTCCAGCTCTCAATAATGAAGGCACGGCTTGTTCCCATGAGCAAACTATTTAATAAAGTTCCGCGACTTGTAAGGGATTTGTGTAATACATTTACAAAGGAGATCGACTTAAAAATAACCGGAGAAGAAACAGAGCTTGATAGGTCTTTGATAGAATTGCTGCACGATCCTTTGACGCATATCATCAGGAACTCTGTAGATCACGGCATTGAAACACCGGAAGAACGCAATAAAAAGGGTAAACCGGAAAAGGGGCTGTTATCGATTAGTGCTTATAACGAAGGTAACCACGTTATTATAGACATAAAGGATGATGGAAAAGGTATCAACCTCGAGGCGCTTAAAGAAAAGGTTGTCGAGAAAGGTTTTATGAATGAATCTGAATTGAAGGATTTGACAGAAAAAGAAATTATGAATTTGGTGTTTATTCCCGGTCTCAGTACTGCCAAAAAGTTGAGCAGTGTTTCGGGGAGAGGCGTTGGAATGGACGTAGTAAAGACGAACATAGAAAAGATGAACGGTCAGGCTTACATTGATTCTAAACAGGGTAAATGGACAAAACTTACGATTAAACTTCCACTAACTCTTGCTATCATGGGGGCATTGATGGTTGAGATAGGAAAAGAATTGTATGCAATCCCCCTGAGCAATGTTATAGAGCTGGTAAAATTGAAGAAAGAATCCATCAAGTCTGTAAATAAAAACGAGGTATTGATGTTGAGAGATACCATTATTCCTATCGTGGATGTGTCAAAGGTTATGTCGATTGGTGTCAATGGCAGTGACGGCGGATACCTTGTAATCTGCAAAATAGGCGAGAAAATCGTAGGCGTTAAGGTTAGTTCGGTGATAGGACAAGAGGAGATAGTAATAAAGCCCCTTGGTGAATTCATGGGAAACATAAATGGGATATGTGGCGCTACGATAAGCGGTGATGGTAAGGTTATTTTGATTCTCGATATACCGGCAATGATAAACAGTAGTTATATGAATAAAATCCACAAGAAAAAGGAAGAAAAATATGAAGGCCAACCCGTAGCATTGCAACAGTAAACGGGCGTGAAGTTGTGTCGTTATTTGTTTATACCAATTCGCCTTCATTCATAGACCCGTGTTTGGACACGGGTACCCCTCTTCGTTGCCATCGTCCGGGTACCCATGAAATGGGTGTCTCTCGACGTACTGCGACCCGCAAGCTGGTGCCCCGCGCCTCCGTCGCCTCCTCCTCGTCGCCCGGGGACCCTCTGGGTGCTATCTTTGAATCCGAATTGGTATTATTTACGAAAAAATTTAAGTTGTAGAGAAAATTGCCGAAAATATAAAGTAAGAGGAGGTGCCACATGAATGACGATGCAATATTACAACTTGTTACCTTTAAGCTGGAAAATGACGAGTTTGGTGTTGATATTTTGAAAGTTCAGGAAATCAACAGGATGATGAACATAACAAAAATACCGAATACGCCCAGCTTTACTGAAGGGGTTATCAATCTGAGGGGAAAAATCATTCCCATTATTGATTTGAGAAAAAAGCTTGGCTTTGAGAGTAAAGCATATGACAAGGCGACAAGGATTATTGTGATAGAACTGGATGGGATCGTACTTGGTTTTGTTGTAGATTCCGTATCAGAGGTTCTAAGGATACCCAGAAATACTATTGAACCACCCCCATCGATTATTGGAGGTGTTGAGTCTGATTACATCGAAGGTGTTGGCAAACTGGAAGACAGACTTTTAATCCTCCTTGAGCTGGAAAAGGTTTTTACCAATTCTGAACGGAAAGGGATTGAAAAAATAAACCTTAATTAGGGTGCTTTACGTTTTGCACGGTTATGGTATATCGGTTGCTGTCAGGAGTTATATATGAATGAATTATTCGATGTGAACCTTCTTTCTCAAATCAAGGGAATAGATAAAAAGTTATCTATTTCGAGAGAACAGGTCCAGTTGAAAAGGCAAGTCGCGGGAGAACAAAAACATGAGGGTCATCAGCATACGCCGAAGAAACCTGTAGCGCCGCCAAAAAATGAAAAATCAGAAGATATGAACGAACATCGTAGTGTTGATATCGTAGTGTGAAAAAAATACCTACCCTGGAAAATTTTTCCCATCAGTAACCTTTACTTATGTTCATCTGTTTCAATCAGGACACAAATAATACTGTCGGTCAATTAGAAAGCCCGTAATGGCACATTTATTGCTTGTATATAAGATATGAGGTCATTATGTTGAAGGGGATATATAGAACACTGGCAGGAAAATATGTAACTGAAAGACGAATGGAGATGGTGACGAATAATATCGCCAATGCGTTAACACCGGGGTACAAGTCATCCAGACCACTATTAAATACGTCAAGGGACGAGACTGCTCAGCGAAATGACAATCCGGCAGCAGCTGCACATATTAACGCTCTTGATTCATACATCAATTTTGCTGATGCCCCTCTCATAGAAACCGGCAACAGACTGGATCTTGGCATCGAAGGGGATGGTTTTTTTGTTGTTTCGGTGAATGGTCAGAATATGTACACAATAAATGGTCAATTTACATTAAACAGCGAAAAGAAACTTGTCACGCTTGATGGCTACTCTGTTATGGGAGATGGTGGAGAGATAACCTTAGACGGAAAAGACGTTAAAATAGAAAGTGACGGTACAATTTATGTTGACAAGAGTCTTACAGGCAAAATAAAGGTCGTTTCTTTTGAAGAAAAAAAGGGCTTGAAAAACTACGGGAGAAGCTTATTTGTCAACACAAATCCGAATAATGCTGAAGCAATCCCGGAAAAATATTCCGTAAAACAAGGATACTATGAAGCCTCAAATGTTGATGTAATGCGAGAAATGATAGAAATGATGTCCACCTTGCGTACCTATGAATCGTACAGCAAGGTTGATCAGTTTTTTAGTGACATGATTGGCAAACTGATTAATATAGGAAGGTAGGAGGTAAGTCATGATAAGAGCGCTGTGGACTGCTGGAACAGGAATGGTTGTACAACAGGCAAACCTTGATGTTATCGCTAACAACATTGCGAATGTTAATACAACCGGCTTCAAAAAAAGTAGGGCAGACTTTCAGGACCTCATGTATCAAACGCTGAGGTTGCAAGGCACAAAGACTGAAGGGGGTGGCCAGATACCGACAGGTATCCAAGTCGGGCATGGTGCAATGTTGGCGGCCGTTCAAAAGGTATTTATGCAGGGTGATTTTCAAGAAACGCAGAATGAGCTCGATCTGGCAATTGAAGGGACTGGATTCTTAACGGTTATTATGCCCTCAGGAGAAAAGGCTTATACGAGGTCAGGTTCACTAAAAAGGGATTCAGATGGAAAGATCGTTACCTCCGAAGGATACTCGATTGAACCAACCATTACCATACCGAATAATGCGATTTCTGTGTCAACAGGAACCGACGGGATAGTTTCTGCAAAACTGCCAAATCAGTCTTCGCCGCAGCAGATTGGCACAATGCAATTAGCCTCATTTCCAAACCCGGCAGGGTTGAAGTCAACGGGGAAAAATCTTTATATGGAAACGGATGCGAGCGGCGCTCCTAACACTGGCAAGCCCGGTGAAAACGGTCTTGGCACGCTGCTTCAGGGTTTTCTTGAAATGTCAAATGTGAATGTAATGCAGGAAATGATAAACCTGATTGTCGGTCAGAGGGCTTATGAAGTGAACTCAAAAGCAATCCAGGCGGCGGACGAAATGCTTCAGATGGCAAATAACGTGAGAAGGTAATACCATGAAAAGTGAAAAGCTAAATGTGAAAAGTGGAAAACAGGAAAGCATGAGAACAAGATTTGTTCTATATATATTACTATTCACTATTCACTATTCACTATTCACTGCTTTCGCTGTTTTTGCAGCAGACCAATCTACAGTCGAGGTGAAATTAACCAATTTTATAAAACAGTTCTATAGTGAAAAGGGAGATGTTTATATAAAGTTTAATAATTACCCTGAGGTACTGAAGGATAAGGCGAAGGTAAGCCATATTAATTTTGCAAAGGTGCCGGATTCGAATGGAGATGGGCTCTGCACAGTAGAAATTGAAGATAAACGAGGGCTTAGGAGGAATGTTTATGTGTCTTTCAAGGCTCTAAACAAAAAAAGACTCTATGCCTTAAAACAAAATCTAAAGAAAGGCGACATCGTTACCGCCAGAGATATTGCGAAAAAAGAAGTATTCTTGAACGAAAATAAAGGAAACTATCCATCGGAGATAGAGGATGTTATTGGAAAGGTTATTAAAAAAGATGTGAATGCAGGTGCAGTCTTTACAAATGACATGATCGAGGACAATTATGTTATCAAAAAAAATGAGATTATAAACGTTGTGGCGCAAAGCAAAAGACTTTCTGTACAAACCAAAGGTAGGGCCGAAGAGAAAGGAAGAATCGGCGATACCATAAGAGTCAAAAATATGACTTCTCAAAAAGAGATTCTGGGTAAAGTGACAGGAAGCGGTGTTGTGAATGTTGACATGTAACGGAGGCAAAAGGTTATGATAAACTTAACGCTTAAGCACGGAACGATGGCATTTGTCACCGGATTGCGGCATCCACGTTTCAGAATTGTTAAACGGTTATTTTCAACATCTTGTTTATTGATTGTGACGCTATTGTGCGGATGCAATACAACAGAGTATACAAGCCGGATCAGGAACGAACCCTTCAACATAGATAACACCTTCAAGCATATCCCGCAACAACAGGTACGTAAGAATAATAATACAGGAACAGTCTGGCCCGGAGAAAGGAATACAAACAACTTTTTTTCAGACAACAGGGCAGCCAGGGTGGGCGACGTAATAACGATAAAGGTTGCAGAGGCAACCAAGGCGAATGAAGCAGCAACGACCGATTTAAAGAGGACGGGCGCTAACGTAAACCTCGGCGTACCGAATTTTTTTGGCCTGGAAACAAACAAATATCCTTCAAGCATAAACCCGGCAAGCATGGTTAACGCAACGGTCAAGAACGACTTCAAAGGCGAAGGTGAAACCACGAGAAATGGTACTTTTGCTGCCACACTTGCGGCAAAGGTTGTCGAAGTTATGCCGAACGGGAATCTTGCTGTTGAAGGAAAAAGGGAGATTTCAGTCAATAACGAGAGAAAAGAGATGCTGTTCCAGGGAATAGTAAGACCCAAAGATATCGCAGCCGATAATTCTGTTTTCTCAACCCAGGTGGCCGATGCAAAAGTCATTATGACAGGGATTGGTGTTGTAGGCGAAAAACAATCACCTGGCTGGCTTGCCAGGATATTTGATATTGTTTGGCCGTTCTAAGAGAGCAATGAGTATGGAGCAGAGAGTAATGAAAGAAGTCAGAAGACAGAAGACAGAAGACAGCATAGAAAACTCAAAACTCAAAACTCAAAACTCAAAACGGTTTCATCAACGCCTGCTGCCTGCCGCATACTGCTTAGCCTTCATCGCTCTCTGCACTCCGCTCTTCGCTCCTCATGCGGACGCTACGCGGATAAAGGAGCTATGCCATATAGATGGCGTCAGAGCAAACCAGCTTGTAGGCTATGGTCTTGTCATCGGCTTAAATGGAACCGGAGATAAAGTAAATACAATTTTTACTACTCAATCGCTTGCCAATATGCTTGAAAAAATGGGGTTAAGGGTTGATCCCCTTGCAATCAAGGTTAAAAATGTTGCGGCGGTAATGGTCACGGCTGATCTGCCACCGTTCAGTAAAATAGGAAGTAAGATTGACGCAACGGTGTCCTCAATTGGTGATTCAAATGGTCTGACAGGAGGTGTTCTTATTATGACACCTCTTAAGGGTGCCGATGGAGAGGTGTATGCTGTAGCACAGGGACCGCTGGTTGTGGGCGGGTTTTCTGTTGCAGGTACGGGCGCAACTATGCAAAAAAATCATCCCACTGTGGGAAGGGTCCCTAATGGCGTTACAATAGAAAAAGAGATCGGTTATGAATACGTCAAGGCACAATCAATCATGATTTCGCTTAAAGTACCCGACTTTACAACTGCGAGGAGAATAGAGGAACGAATCAATTCAATATACGGAGGTATCTCATCTGCGGAGGATGGCGGAACGGTCAACGTGCAAATCCCGGACAACCTGAAGGCTGATCCCGTAAAATTCCTTTCAGCTATCGAAAACATCGAAGTAAAACCGGATATGCTGGCAAAGATCGTTGTTGATGAAAAAACTGGAACTATTGTGATTGGAGAGAATGTAAGGATTTCTACGGTTGTGATATCCCATGGCAATATCAGTGTTATGGTCAAGGAGGACCAGCAGGTAAGTCAGCCCCTGCCTTTTGCTCCAGTAGGTGCACAGACTGTTGTTACGCCGGACACACAGATTAAAGTGGAAGAAGAGAAGGGCCGCTTTAAGTTGATGCAGGGGGATGTTACCATAAAGGAGCTGGTCAATGTGCTGAATGCCGTCGGTGTTTCAACAAGGGATGTGATAGTGATACTTCAGACAATTAAAGCAGCAGGAGCTTTATTTGCAGAGCTGGAGATAATATGAAAAAAGTTCACGGTGCGCAACTCACAGTCCACAGTTTAAAATCTAAAATTCAAAACCAAAAATGGGTTTGTTTATGAGTGACGGAATAAAAATGAATTTACCGACAGTGGCGCAAGACCCTTCGTTTAGCAGATCCAGCTTGCGTAGTATAAACGGGGAGTCCCGTGCCAAGGAACCAAATATTGAAAAAGCAGCGCAGGAGTTTGAATCATATTTAATATTTACAATGCTGAAAGAACTCGAAAAAACTACAAACAGCTCTAAAAAGGGCAGCACGGAACAGACCTACACGTCTCTTCTCTATGAGAAGGTAGGCGACTATATTGCAAAGAAGGGGATAGGGATAAAGGAAATGCTTACAAAGCACATGGAAAAAAATACTAAAGTTTTAGAAAAATAATGCGATAATATTGCTAAGTAAAAAGGAGGTATTCCATGAAGATAACAAGCAACAAGCAAAACAATGTCCCCGATACCCTTCTTAAATCAGTTGATAATAAGCCCTTGAAGGAATCAGTGTCTGATCTGAGAGGCAACAAGAATATCACTGACAGGGTTGAACTCTCAAGCAAAAAGCAGACTATAGAAAAACTCACGGAGAAGGTCAAAGCAATACCGGTAATAAGACAGGAAAAGGTAGACCAGATAAAAGAGGCTATTAAAGCCGAAACTTATAACGTGAAAGGTGAACTTGTGGCAAGGAGCATTTTGAAAAGTAGCATTCTTGACGCGATTTTGTAAACATAGGCTATGAAAATGGAACATGTTGTCATTGAAATAGCAACTAAAGAGTTACAGGCCTTGAAAGATTTTATAAAGGCGCTCAGTGATGAAAGGGATGCCATTATCTCTTTTTCGCTCGAAGGTATCATAAGAGGAAACAACAGAAAAGAGGAGATTATCAGGAAAATAGAATATCTTGAAAGCGAAAAAGAAAGGTTTATACAGGAAATGACGGATCCGGAGACTATATTCAACGATGAAAAATGGGTTTTTCTCTCCCGGAAGACAAGGCCGGTAATGAAAGAAATCAATGTGGCTCTTGAAAAAAACATGAAGCTTTTATCTTTTTCGATGGACCACGTAAGAGGTTCCATTGAGAATATCCTTGGGTTCATCAACAAGGCCGCCTATATGAACAAAAAAAGGCGGATTTCCCTCTTTCCTTCTCGAGAGATATAGAGATGAGCATATCTTCCATACTGAATATTGCTAAAAATGCGATGTATGCGCAGCAGACGGCGATGCAGGTCGTGTCTAACAATATTTCAAACGTGAATACAACAGGATATGCCAGACAGGAAGCGGTGTTTAATGAAGCCGGCGCAGTAATCTCGGATGCCGGGCTTGTCGGGACAGGGGTTAGGGTGCAGTCCATCATGCAGCACTATAATAGGTACCTTGAGATGTCTGTTGCTAAGGAAAATAATGCCCTCGAAGAGCAGAAAACCTTTGAAAAATATTTTGAGCGGATTGAAGGCGTGCTTGATGAAAACAATTCAAAGCTTACCTCCAATATCGTTGCATTTTTCAACGGGTGGCACGAATTATCAGCCGACCCGTTGAGCGTTATTGCAAGGACGGATGTGGCAACAAAGGCTATAAACCTCGGAAGGACAATCAGCAACATAAGCGAAGAACTTAAAAATATGCAAATCGAAATCGACCAAAATATCGGGCAGGACGTTACAGAGATTAACCAGATGCTCAATTCTATTGCAGAACTGAACAATAAAATTTATGAGAGCGGTACAAACGAAAATTCGAGTTTTGCAAACAATCAATTACAACTATTCCGGGAGCTTTCGGCGAAACTGGACATTACATCCTTCAGGGACGGCAACGGAGGACTGACAGTGATGACCACAGGCGGCAAAGTTCTTGTGGATAGGATAACGGCTTACCAGCTTACAGCAGAAAAACAAGGTGGATTTTCCACAGTTGTCTGGAATGGAGGCTCTGGCACATCCCTTGATATTACAGATGAAATCAAGAGCGGCACATTAAAAGGTCTTTTTGATCTCAGAGACACCTACCTCGACGGTTTCCTGGGAGATACGGACGACCTGGCAAAATCTATCATGACAGAAATCAATAGTGTCCACGAGACAGGCTATAACATGAACGGTACAACCGGCATCTCATTTTTCAAGACTGTGGATGATGATTATGCAATAAATATGGATATCAGTGACGAAGTAAAGTCTGATGTAAGAAACATTGCCGTAACTTCGTCGGCAGGCAACCCGTCCGGCAACGATATTGCATTGGCTATCGCAGAACTCGGCGACAGTACGGTTACGATCGGCGGCCAGGATAGGACGTATGTTGAATTTTCTTCATCCATAGTAAGCGAGATCGGTAACCTGACGAAAAACGCAAAAGACCTCTCTGCATACCATCAAAACGTTATGACTATGGTAGAAAAGCAGCGGGACAGCATTTCCGGTGTTTCCATTGACGAGGAGATGTCGAACCTTATCAAATTTCAATATGCATATCAGGCAGCAGCCCGCCTTATCAATGTTGCGGATGAGCTTTTCCAGAGCGTACTGGGGATTGGCACATGAGAATTACGGACAGTTTGAGATACCAACTGTTTCAGTCAAGCATTAGTAATGTCCAGAAAATGCTTGACGATATAGAAAGAAAGATTTCCACACAAAAAAAGGTTAATGTACCTTCAGATGATGCCCTGAGCTTTTCAAAAAACATCGAATTGGATGCGAATGTCAGTATCTACGGTCAGTTTAACAAAAATATGGAGCAATCGAAGACGCTTGGGTCAATGTACGGCACTTCATATGAAAGCATCGGGAACCAACTGGACATTCTCTACAAAGAAGCAAATGCATACGGCACGATGGATGACGATCTGAAAAGGGCTGCCGGTGTTGAGGTTGAGGGTATCATAGAGCACCTCATCACTATAGGAAATACGAAGCTTGGAAATAATTATATCTTTGGAGGGAAACAGGCAGATGTGCCCCCGTTTCAGTTGAATAATGACTATTCAGTTGGTTTTAATGTTTCTCAACAGGCAGAGGAGGCAACAAAGATATATATCGATAAGGCGCAGACAGGAAAATATGGTGTTTCCGGGAGAACGGCATTCTACGACACCTCAAAGATTGCCTTTGGCCGTGTTGCAAATACCTATACAGGGGATATCTATTCCAATACGGATAAATTTGCATATGTTATCGATGCAACGAATAACAAGATATTCCTGAATGGGGCGGCAGTTACACTCACATCAGGTGTGTACACAGGCGGAGGTCTCGCAAAAGAGATTCAGAGTAAAATTGGTGTCACCTACTCAGCAGGGTTCGATTCGACTACCCGTAAATTTGTCATTACCAATAACACGGACGCTGCTGTGACCTTTAACTGGTCTGACGCCGGTGCTACGGCGAGAAGTGTGCTTGGTTTCGATAATATCGATTCTGTTATTGCTTCGGGCAAGACGGAGACAAGCGATATCGACACGGGTAGAAAATCATTTCTCGTGGAGACTACAACCGCAGGCGCTACAACCGGAGCCCTTGGCGCAAGGGCGGTTTACCGCTATTCCCTTGATGGAGGCGCTACTTGGACTGCAGGCGTTACAGTTAATACCGGCGGTGCCGATGAAACAACGGCGGACATCACGATAGATGCAACCAACAACACGCTCTATAGAAATGGCGTTGCCATAACCCTCGCAAGCGGAACATACACGGGCGACTCGGAGACATTCCCGGCGACATCCCTTGCAACGGAGATTCAAACGAAACTCAACGCTGTCCAGGCAGGGCATATTGTCACCTATGATGCATTAACGAGAAAGTTTAATATTACCAACAACACCGGAGATGTTGTCAACTTCAACTGGTCAAATACCGGTGCAACCGCTGCAGGCGTCCTCGGTTTTGATAACGTGGATTCTGCGTTGAGCAACGGGACAGCCGATGTCAGCGACTATGATGCAGGTATGTTTATTGACGGGGCAGGTGTTGTAAACACAACAAACAACCGTATCAAATTGCTTTTCAGCACAACAGGAAACCTTGTGGCAGGCGGAACGCCGGATACCTTTGAAGTTAAAGACTTAAGCACATTTGAATTACTTAAGAATTACAAAGATGCCTTTGAGTCCGGCAACACGGAATGGGTTTCAAAAAATCTGAAAAACCTGCAATCAGCACGGGAACTTACCACAAAAAATGCCGCCGTTGTAGCCTTCAGCGGTGTTCAGGCAGATAATCTGATAGCAGATAACAAACTAAGGGATGCAAGAATTGCTGAAACGCAGTCAAAGCTTATGGATGCCGATATGACGGAGCTTGCAACACAATTTAATGCGCTGCTCAATACATACCAGGCAATGCTCTCTGTATTAGCCAAGATGCAGTCAATAAGCATTCTCAATTATCTGAAATAGCCTCATCCTCACAAGTAAGTCGTACAGTTTCAGGAAAAATGCTTTTTATACTTTCGCAATGTTCCGCCTTCGGCAGGATTAAGGCTTGCGCAATACAACTTTCACGATGCCAAAAAAATACTAAATAAAAGATGTTTCCCCTTAAGTTTTTTCTCAATCAATCGATAATACATTCATGAAGATAAGTATTAAATCAGTACCTGCGAGGGAGGTGAAAGGAATAAAAGGAGTGGGTACAAAAGTAACAATCCCCGGCGAGATCGCCGGGAGAAAAAATTCCTAGAAAAGGAGAACTACCATGAGTAACGTATCTTTAACCACAGGCATGAGACAAAACTTATTAAGCTTACAGTCAACGAACATTTTACAGGAAATGACACAGAACAGGCTGGCTACAGGGAAGAAAGTCAACTCGGCGCTTGATAACGCCACAAACTATTTTACCGCCCTTTCTCATACAAACCGTGCAAGCGACCTTCTTGGTTTTAAGGATGCTATTTCAGAGTCAATCCAGACCATTAAGGCGGCAGACACAGCGATTAGCGGCATAACAACGCTGATCAACTCTGCAAAGGCTTTGGCTGAGGATGCAAAAGGCGCAATCAATCAGTCTTCAATGAGCCAGACTCTGACAATCAGTAGCATTACCGGACTAACCGCAGCAAGCACCTTAATGATCGGTGGTACTACATTTACAGCAGTTTTGTCTTCCACTTCACAATCGGTAGGCGATTCAAAGTTTTATGTCGGCACCACTGCGGCGGAATTGGCCACCAACCTTGCCTTTGCAATCAACACTAAAACTGAAGGCACTGATCCTATGAGCGCCACGGTATCCGGCAACGTTATCACAATTAAGAAAGACACCGTTGCTGCGATGGTCGCCACAGATATCGACCTCGGCGGCGCGACTGCCGCAGCCGTGATGACTGAATCAACTATTGGCAGCGGTGCCGAGCTTGACGCAAAGGTAGCAAAGTATGCAACCTTTATGAGCCAGCTCGATGATCTGAAGACTGATGCATTTTACAAAGGGAAAAACCTCCTTGGAGGTACAGGCGGTGGTACTAACGATATGGTTGTTAATTTTGGCAACAACCACTCACTCACTGTGGCGTCCTTTGATGGTTCCAGATCGGGCTTGTCTCTCAGCCAGACCGCTACTGGCAGTTGGGCTACGGAAGCCAATATCGAAACAGATACCGACAAGCTGGATGCAGCCCTTGTGACATTGAGAATCCAATCTGCAGATCTGTCCAGTAACCTGGCTATCGTCAACGCCAGGGATGAATGGATTAAGGGCATTGCGGCTACCCTCCAGGCCGGTGCAGACAAACTGACCCTTGCAGACAGCAACGAAGAAGGAGCCAATATGCTCATGCTCCAGACCAGACAGTCAATCAGTACATCGGCATTGAGCATGTCAGCTCAGGCTGCGCAGTCGGTATTGAGATTGTTCCAGTAACGGGTAATACAGACAAAGAAGGAGGAGGGCAAGGCCCTCCTCCCATTGCATGATCAGGAGGTGTAATCATGTCAATAGATAAAATAGGCAGTATAAATACAACTTTGTATACTGATCCCAGGGCAGTGCCAAAAAAGCAGCACCCTGTTCCGGAAAAGACAGAAAACATACCTACCGATAAAGCAGGGAAAGTAAATAACGTGGCAAAGATCAAAGACCCTCCCTTTTTTCCTATCGGAGATACATGGAGCATATTTAACGAATAAACGGGACTACTATGGCGCTGAAAATATATTTAAAACCGCAGGAACGTGTAATTATCGATGGAGCAGTCATAACAAACGGTAATACAAAGTGTGAATTGATTGTTGAAAACAATGTACCGCTTTTACGTGAAAGGGACATACTCCGCGAGAAGGATGCGGTAACCCCTTGTAAGCGGATATACTTTATGATCCAGCTTATGTATATCGACAAAAACGATCTTGCCGGGAAACACGAAACTTACCGGGCACTGGTAAAGGATGTCACAGAAGCAGCGCCGAGCACGGCAGTAGTGCTCGGGCAGATAAGCGGGCATATTTTAAACGGTGCATACTATCCGGCGCTCAAATTGGCAAAGAAGTTAATCAGGTACGAAGAGGAGGCCATGGAACATGCCAGGGGCAGGGCTTAACGCTTACAAAGAAACACAGAAGGCAACCCTGTCGGGCCGGGATCTGGAGGCATCGGTCCTCACGAAGGCAGCCCTCCTGCTCAAGTCATGCCAGGAGCAGTGGAACGGAGGAGGCCATTTTAAAAGGTTCGATGAGGCCCTGACATTCAACCAGAAGATCTGGACCATTTTCCAGGATGAGCTTGCAAGAAAAGATAACCCCATGCCGGCACAATTAAGGGCAGATATTTTGAAGCTTAGTCTTATCATTGATAAACGGATTATTGAAGTGATGAGTAACCCGTCACCTGAGAAACTTGATCTTATCATCAATATTAATCTCAATATTGCCGCAGGTCTTCGAGGCTCGCCGGCATAGTCAGATAAACACGAAAGAAGTACCCCTCAACCAAACAATACCATGGCCAAAACTGACGTTCGATTAGAAACTATATCACGTTTTCAGTTTGAGCATTCAGCTCCTCTAAAAGAACAACGGAATCCTTGAGTGTGTTGTACCCGGAGGCAACCACGCTTTTCAGGAGGAGTTTTGCATATTCGCTCCTCTCTGCCTTAATCAGTTTTTTAGAAAGGGAATGGAGTGCAATGCTGCAGTCATACCGCTTTGCCTGCATCTCTTTGAGCAGCGCAATGCCCTTACCTGTTTTTTCGCCAATGCAGTATGCAGCAGCCAATGCCCCTATGGCCGTCAGATACCCGGGTTCTTTTTTGTGTAGATTCTCCAGGACGTCAGTTGCTTCCATAATATCTCCCCAACAGATGGAGGATGTCGCAAAACCGAGCAGGGCCTCTTTTGACTGTGGATTTATGTCCCTCGCAATCCTTGCCGCAGCAAGGGCCTTTTCGAATTCTCCTGTCTCAAGATAAAGGGTTGTCATATTAAAATATGCAGTATGGTCATCAGGTTTAAACTTGATATACATCTCCCAGAGTCCAATGGCTGCCGTATATTTTCCGAGCTCACCTGCCTGTATGGCAAGCTCCCGTAGCGCCTTTGTATCCTGAAAAGACATCATCTTTTTTCTGCCCAATTCAAAGTACATCTCGGCCCTTGACGAAGATCTTTCCTGATCAAGCTTACCGTAATGGTGTATGGGGATGGTGCAGTGTCTGATTTCAATCCCGGCTTGTGCTAATGAAGGCTCCACGAATTCGTGGACCTGATTCTGGAATCGTATTCTGCTATCATTGCGAAATAGTCTGGTTTTTATCGAGGGGTGCCAGCCGGCAGCCTCTTCTTCGTCAGGGTACTCACCGCTGTTCTGGTTCCAGCCTTCAACGGACGAGTTATTCGTATAGTTTCTGGTCGTTAGTGTATACGCTACGAGTTGGGGTGTTTTCTGCCCGATAATATCCTTCAGTTTATCGTAATCACGGGATGATATGACTTCGTCCGCGTCATGGACGAGGATCCATTGACCCTTTGCAAATGATAATGAATGATTCCTTGATGTGGAAAAATCATCAGTCCACGGAAGATCATAGACCTTTGCCCCGAAAACCCTCGCGATGTCCTTTGTTCTGTCTGTGGATCCCGTATCAACGACGATGATCTCATCAGCGACGGGTATGAGGCTTACAAGGCAGCGCGCTATGTACTTTTCTTCGTTTCTTGCGATCATGCACACCGAAAGAGTACCGGTTTTCCTGCTCGAAGCGTTAATGATGAGAGAACCGATGTTTTCTCGCACGGAGAGTGCAGCAGAGAGTATTTCATCATCAATACCAAAGGTTACCAGTGCATTTTCTATTTCTTCCATTGCCTCAGTGTATTTTTCCTGCTGCAAAAGAATACCGATGAAAAGAAACGAGAGTCTTTTATTCTCAGGAAAGAGCCCACAGGCTTCCATAAATACCCTTTCCGCCCTTGAAAACTCATTTAAAGAGGCGATGGCGGAATTGTATGTTGTTGAGAAGTCCCCGGTTTCCGGTGAAAGAATAAAGCCCTTTTCAATGAGGTCCAATGCTTCCCTGTGTTCGTTGTTGTGCCATTTTATTGTTCCCATATTCACATAGGAGCCTGCGAAACAAGGATCCGCAGCTATTGCCTGTCGAAACAAAACTTCGGCTTTCTTTCGATCTTCCCGTTTAAGCGCCATTAAACCCTTGAGATTAAGAGCCCTCGCTGAATCATTTGAAAAGGAAAGTACACGATCAGCATAGTTTTCAGCTTCTTCCATGCGGCCTGTATAGTAACTACAATACCCGAGTATCTCCAATGCCCTTGCCTTGCTCCTTCCTGCTTCCGGCAACGACCGTATAGCTTCTATAGATTCTTCGTATTGTTTTTCCTCTAACAAGATTTCAGCAAGACAATAATAAAGTTCCTCCTCTTCAGGTGCGTATTTTATCCCTTCCATAATGGCCTGCACCGATTCATCGAGGAGGCCCTTGCTGTTAAAATCACGGGCGTTTTTCATGGCGACAAAAGGTGAAAGTTTTTTCCCTGTTGCGCTATGAGGGTTAAATATATCCCATTGTTCATGAAAGACTTCATTTGACCCTTTCCTTCTTATATCGCCCCGGCCAAGATACATGCAGCTATTGCCTGCAATCACAGCCTGCTGTCCTTCAACAAGCGCCCGCATACGAAAATCGTTGATTACAAAATAGGGGGCTTCTATTTGTTCGTTGAAAAGACCAATGGTATCAATTAGCTCTCTTTTGGTAAGCGCATATATACAGTCAATTTCAGAGGTTACGATATAACGATGCCGGTTGCGGTCGCCAAAAGCCCTCGCGTATTCCTCAAAATCCTTGAAAGACATTTGCTGAGTCTTGGGAATCTGCTGGATGCCGATTGCACGATTTGACATGGGGACGGTTATCCCGTACTCCGGGCGTGCATCCATGCACTCACGCATTTTCTTAAGGGACCCTTTAAGCATGACCGTGTTTCCGTCGAGAATCAGGACATATTGCCCGGTGGCTTTTTCCAATGCCATGTTGCAACTGGCGGCATAGTTGGCGTTTTTTGCAGTGCCTATTATCTTGCAATGAGTATTTATGGCAATAAATTTGTTCAGCCACGCAGGCGTTTTTAACGAACCGATTGTGGCGAGGATAATTTCATGTGGTTCAGTAACATGAGCACGGATTGACTCAAGGCATCGCCTTGTATTATCGTTGAATTCAGATACCGGGATGATTATTGATGTCAGCCCTGGAACCATTGTGGTTTTGATCTTTTTGGTTTTGATCTGCTCATGATTCGTAGCGAGTTGTCCTTTTTTCGTCGCTACATTGGCATCCCTGCAGTCATTGTCGATTTTGTTGGTCACGACCTGAGCTGGACGGACAGGTTCCCGCCTCTCATAGCGGGCAAACCAAATGCTGGTACCTCCGATTACCCCATGCTCAACCGGGGGCGTGCCTGAAAATATCAACTCGTGGACCGCCCGGATCACGTCCACCCCACCGGTGTGATAGTCATGCCCGCAGATGATGCCGCCAGGCTTGATACATTTTAGCGCAGCGGTAATGTCGCGCCGGACATTCTCGTAATCATGGGCTCCGTCGACAAAGATTAGATCGAAAAATAGCTCAGGCAGGATGCCGGCAAACTGTGCCGTCGAGCCTCGCAGAATCCTGATTTTATCGCCAAATTGCTCCACATTGCGCAGAAAGTCTTCGAATATTGCGAAATCGCTGTGTGGCAGAAGGTCTGCAGTGGCATCCAGTTGCCGGATACCCTGCTCCATAAAATCCCGCCAGACATCGAGGCAATAAAGCTCCATGCCGGTATCGCGCATGGCGTAGCCGATGGCGTTGGTCGACCTCCCCCGATACGACCCGATTTCCAGAATCTTTGCCGAGTTCGGCAACAGTTTGATCAGCCGATGGAGCGAGAGGACTTCCGCCGTTGTGAACCAGCCGCCGATGGGCTCGATGGCGCCGAGAACCGTGATCTCAGATGCAGTGAGCGGTACTGCGGCCAGTTTGGCAAGTGATAACTCGCGGTTGTCGTCATGGGACAATATAGACCTGGGCACATATTTTTCTAAGATTGAACGTTCATACAGAGGCGAATAGTGTTTGCTCTTATCGAATTTCCGGGATAATATTTCTGCAATGTCATAAGGAGAACCGTAGGGGAGATCTTTCTTAATACCCCACTTTTCCTTAAACATCTCCCATGCACCCAACATTAATTCGTTATATTGATTATCTCCTCTTCCCTGAGGGCCGCCGGTATGATGAATAAAGATATCATCTGCAATCAAAAGCTTAAATCCCGCAACCTGGGTGCGGAGTGAATAATCATCATCATCAAATCCAAACAGCTTGCCAAAATTGGGGTCTATGCAACCAATTTTATCGATCACTTTTCTGGAGATGAACATACAAAAACCGATCAGGCGAATTGTTTGTGTCACGTGGTCATGATTCTGACTGGACCACGCTTCGGCAAATGTCTCCAATTCGACGATATTATGGTAAGAAGCATTGTTAACGATCTGAGGCCCGGAAACATAATTCGATCTCGGCCCGATAATCCCCACCTCAGGATGATTTTCCGCGTGCTTTATAAATTTACTCGCCCAGCCTTTTGTGACTATCGCATCATCGTCCAAGGAAGCAATATATTTCCCCCTTACCAGCGACATCGCTTGTGCCCGGGCAGGCGAGTAGCCTATATTCGTGGGGTTTGCTATTACGACAGTACCGGGAACCGTTTTAACATAATCCAAGGATCCATCATTTTTTGCATTATCGACAACCACAATTTCGTGACTTTCGGGAGTATTCCTTTTAATGGATTCTACACAGGCCTTAATATGATCGATCCCGTTGTAACTGATGATCATAATGGATAACAGCGGGGTTGCCTCAACACATTTTGTTGCCATGTCAGCCCATGTCCATCGTGAAAGCGCTTGTGTTTCCATCCCAAGCTTTTCGCGGGCCTCGGCAACGGGAAGAGAAATCCATTCCTTTGCTTTAATATAGTCTGAGGGTACAGGGCAATGTGTGCGTCGTGCAAAGATTTCCACTATATGATCATAAAGCCCCTGGCAAGAGTACTTGCTGAGGTTTCCCGCTTCTACCCATGTATCTATGTTTGCAATGTATTGAAGATACTCCGATTCACTCATCAACATTAAATAATTGCTAAGGTCTTGGTAAGTCGAGAACGATCGCATATCAATAAAACACGAAGAAGGAATGTAGTCTTCGATATTTGTGCAACCGAGATAGATAGGTACGGTTCTGGTCTCAAAGCAATCGAGCATTTTTTCAGAAACATACCCGCGCGAATATTCTGGATGATTAATATTTTCGAATGCAACTGCAAATTTATACTTTGCCAATGTCCGATATTTTGATTCTTTGGTAAAACTTGATCCATCCATCAGTGCTCCGCGATAGTTGGGCAAGGGAAATGGAGGATATCCATACACATCGAACGCAAGCTGAGAGTGTTCACCAAACCAGCGTGCAATTTCCAACCGCTTGGAATAAAGCTCTCCTTCAACCGCCGACTGTTTATACCCTGCAATCATACAGATCGCTTGCTGCCTATCCCGCAATGGATATACGACCTCCCGTTCATCCTTGTTTTCGATGGCAGCCGGATAATGAGCCCAACCCAACCGGGGGGTGAGGATGTAAGAAATGTTTTTCTCTTCAGACGCGAGTGCTTCATAATAGGTTACTATGTGGTCGAACTCCTTCCACACGGCCTCATGAAACTGTCCAGGTAACACAATGATGGGTTCCCCTAAAAGAAGCACGCTAAAACCTGGAATTATGCCGGTATAACTAAAGGCGTCCCAATAAACGTAGATATCGCACCCAATAATTGGTTTCGCCGACCATATTACCGTCACAGAACCGCGGCGAAGAGACTGGGTGTCATCAGCTCTCAAATGTGCATAGACGATATTAATATCCATTTTTCTCCTATCAGATATGTGCCATATAACGAAGCAATTCGTTTCAGTCGACGATATTTTGCTGGTGCCTACTTAAATAACTCGATACGGTGAATAGATCGTATAGAATTTATACAACTTCACTAATTCACGAATCCCTTCGTCAAGTGTTTTTTGAGCCTTAAAGCCGAGATCGCGGATTTTCTTGAATGAAACGAGAAAATTGCGTACATCAATATCCGGTAATGAAGAGTCTATAATCTCATGAGCAATATATTGATTTATTGCTTTTGCAATGTCCGCTTTGGAAAAGTTCAATTGTTCGTCGCCTACATTGAAAACTTGCCCTTTCATTTTGTCTGCATGATCCAACGCAAAGAGATATCCGTTGATTGCATCCTCGATATGCACAAAAGTTCTTTTTGATTGTGCAGCAAAGAGCACCACAGACCGATCATGTACTGCTTTGTAGCAAAAGTCATTGACCATCAAGTCGTCCCGCATTTTGGGGCTAAGGCCAAAAACAGTCGCAAATCGAAGCGCAATTGAATTTTTTCTCTGCATGATGCTACGTTCTGCTTCATATTTCGTACGACCATAAATGCTCACTGGCTGCACCGGAGTATTTTCATCACATTCTGTCCCTGAAGCGCCATAAAATGAGGTGGTAGAGGCATATATTAGAAGCTGCTCATCAGACAGCAATGTTACCAAGCGACGCGAGGCATCAATGTTAATCATCTCGGCAGAATTGGGGTTGGCAGCACAAGCAGGCATACCACTAATTCCAGCCAAATGATAGATCGTATCGTACCCTTTGACAGCCTCATGATTGAGATTTCGAATATCCATCGGCATAATCGTTAGGTTCGGATGAGAAACAATATGCAAAATGGAGCCATAACCGAACATAAAATTATCAAGGATAGTTACCTTATGGCCACGCTCCAAGAGCTTCGTAACAAGTACGATGCCTTTGTAGCCTGCCCCGCCCGTCACAAGTATGCGTGATTGTTTCATGTATGACCTCCCCTATGTATAGGTTTATTCGTCATTCTTAATCAATAATTATATATGAACCACGTACATAATTCGGATATCTTTTAATTGCATAATTCCGAAGTCCCAACACCTCCTTGACCGCAAGTGTCTCACCCGGAAACGCATGTTCATTCAGCTCGTCGAAGCCAAGCACTGTTCCGCGGGTGATACGATCACGGATTGCATGCAAGCAGGATAATGTTGGTTCATAAAGATCCATATCGAAATATGCGAGTGAGATAATTGACTCAGGGTTTTGCACGAAGTAGTCAGGCACAGTAGCACGGACATCACCTTTTACGAGTTCAAATTTCTTCATATATGAAAGTGGACTTTCCATTTCTTGTTGTATGAGAACTGTATCCAAATAATTTGCGTAGTTTGGAGTAACTCCATAGTTATGCGGTACTACCGCCGGATGCTTTCCGTCCGCTTCTGAAGCTGGAAGAAAACCTTCAAACGTATCAAATCCAACAACCTTGCGCAACCGATTGAATGGTTCGTAGATCCCACGAAATGAAGTCCATAGCACAAGATTTTGTCCCCACCTGCATCCGAACTCTACCAAAATCCCTTGCACTTCAAGTGCCCGTCGATATAAAAAATCCATGAAGAGAATTCTTGACAGAGTTTGAGGCGTCAAAAAGAGACCAAGATTCGATAGAAATTCTTTTTCCGGAATCGGACACGATCTAAGAAGCGTATTCAACTCTTTGCGGTTGTCCACATCTTTGTTCTCGCCGAATGTTATTGTGTTGTGACTTACTGTCGTTTTCGTTTTCATAGCTATCGTCCTTCGCACGGCTATTTGTTGGGTTTCCAGACCACTAACGAGTGCCCTTCGATGTAGTATGAACCCGTGTAGATTCGTTGTTGTCGAATAATGGTAATGCTTCCTTGCGCTTCAAGCTCGCGTAAGCGTGTGAGAAATCCATAAAGATAGTTCCTTTTCCGAAAATAGAGGATCGACAGGCCATCTATCAGCGAATGTATGTCGAGGAGCTCTTCGATCGGTTCAAAATGTAAGCATATATCGGGTCGTTTTCGAATCAAGAATTGAAGAAATGGTTCGAATTGATCACCAAGCTGCTCAAGTGCTGCGACGGTATAGATGCAGCTTCCCAATTGAACCTCTAAAGATTCATCCGGCTCAAAGAAATTGAACTGTCGTCCTTCGATGTTCGTTTCAATTCCAGCATCCGCAACACATTGAATAATATTCTGGGATGTGTTCGTCCAATCAAGACCGATCAAACGTGCCGTGGAGTTAATCACGCGCGCGCGAAGCAGATGATAGGCTGGACCGCATCCAAATTCATAGATAGCTTTCGCATTTCTTCCGTAGGAATACAACGCCCAATCAACAAACAACGCAAGGATGTGATAATCAAAATTTTGCGAGATGGGACGAATAATTTGTTGTTTCCAACGCGAGAATGTGTGCTTGCCGTAGTATTTCGGTATTAATGCCAAGCGTTTAGGATCACGCATGACCAAATCAAGGTTTTCCTGCCAACCTCGCTCCCAGTCGCTGAGCCGGTCTTTCCCTGCTGAGGGCATGTCAAGGTGCAATAAATCTCGAACGACATTCAGAATGTAACCGTCACGCTCTTCAGGAGTAAGAGATTGGTACTGTAAGAGAGCCGTCCGACAGCGATTCTGCAAAAAGTTCGGCAGCGGCTCACCAATGATTTGTTCAACATCTTCCGGCAAGATATTATGGACATTAATCATGTACGATAATCACTCCACACTGTATAGATTTTTTTGCCATTCGATAATGTTTTTCACACCTGTTTCTAATCCTACAAATTCTCTCTCTCCAAATTCAGAAGTATATCTGGCGATGTCCAGTTGCACAACTTCTGGAGCACATGAGTCACCGCCGCCTCCGTGATGAGGGAAAATCACATTCACATTGACGATTTTTCCCACAAGCCGGGCAAGATCAGCAATTGTCACACTCGAAACCCCTCCGACATTGTACACAGATTCTTTTCCCTCCAAAAGTATGCGCAACATCATATTAACTGCATCCGACACGTAGCAATACGTGCGCTTGGCTCCCCCATTGTCCAATAATGCGATCTCTTTTTGTAAAAGGGCTTTTTCTACAAAATTATTGATGACTCGCCTATCTCCACGCCTTGTCCCAGGTCCGTACGCCAGACTCAATCTTGCGGATGTGGCAGAACAACCTTTATTGCGATACACATTAACCACAGCTTCTCCGCATCGTTTTGCCTCTATATAGCATGCTCGCGGATGATCAGGCGTTGTCGATCCCATTTGCGTTTCTGAAAACGGCGTAGTCGTTAAACCGCTATACACTTCACTGCTGCTGATGAATAAAAAATTCCCGTTTTTTTTGAGCATTTTTTCCAATAAAACGGAGGTAACGTATGTGTTTAGTTTTATGGTTATCTCCGGATAATCCATGAACATACCGGGTTGACCATAGGTTGCTGCATGAACGATCAGGTCGGCTGGTGGAAGGTTGCAAACGAAGGCTTCCTTTGCCAAATTACCCTGGATAAATTGGATCGCATTGGCATTTGATAGGCTGGTAAGGTGTTCAGGGATACCTCTGTTCACAATCGCAATTACTTTTACGTTTACGCACAATACTGTCTGAAGATAGTGCAAAGCGTAAAGGAAATGCGTCCCGATGAGACCTGATGCACCAGTAAGAAGCACTGTCCTGTTCTCTAATTGATCTATTGCAACATCAAGCGAACAGTTTTTGCCGTCCGATGCTAATACGTCACATTTTAGCATTAAAAAAACCCTCTAACCTTGTCTTGATGCCTGCAACATCTAATCCGCAAGCAACATCTTGTTCAGAAGCCAATCCATAATTTATCAGAAATTTTCTGGGCACGCCAACTGACAACATATTTATTGATTTCCCTTGGAGGGAAGACACAATATCATGGCTCATCGTTCCTTCATAGAATGGCTCGACGACGGCGATCTTTCCTTTTTGGAATGTGGAAGAGAGTAATGCAGCATCGAAAGGGGACAATGTTGTGTAATACAATATTGTCACATTCACATTAATGCATGCATTCACAACCCTTTCCAACATCGGCCCGATTGCAACAACAGTTCCGTCTCTCCCTTCACGAATCTTCGTCCCTCGGCTAAAAGTGACAGGGACGTCCAGAGCGTGCCCCTTCTCCGTCAATCTGAAATAGTTCGGATTGTGTCCAGAATATGCAGCTCGAAACAGTACATCGAAATCTCTGTCGCTACCGGGTACGATAATATTCATTCCTGGAATTGTTTTTAATAGCGAAATGTCGCCAGGACAGTGGTGTGTACACCCTAATGCCGCATAATCATAAGAGGCCCCAACACTTACGAAGTTTCCACCAAGCCCCTGATAGCAAAAGTCGATTTTTAATTGTTCCAGACTCCTCTCGATTAAAAACGGTGCAATTGTATGGACAAGAGGTATAAGATCTGTTTTCGCCAGGCCAGCAGCAAGGCTGATGGTAGACTGCTCGAGAATCCCGATATTGTAAACACGGTCCGGATATTGTTCAAAAGCCTTTCGAAAGCCAAAAACACCGATATCACCGAGCAGCAGCACCAAGCGATCATCCTGCATTAAAATGTTTTCTATCGTATCCGTAAACTGTTTCCGCATGCTCATGAAAGTCCCTCTAAAATTCCATCGAGTTCCTCTTTGTTCGGTGACTTGTGATGCCATTCCGGATTATTTTCCATCGTTTTGCAACCATATCCTTTAATGGTTTCGGCAATGATTGCGGCGGGCCGTTTTTTATGAGCCTTCGTCAGCGCACGGTATATTTCTTCATGGTTATGTCCATTAATAATGGCGCTTTCCCACCCGAAGGCGCGAAATTTTTTCGAAAGATCGCCAACTTGTAATGCCCTGTCGGTTGAATGGTTATAATCGATGATACAACATAAATTCGATAATCTATGGTGTGCTGCTAAGAGCGCAGATTCCCATATGGTTCCCTCATTGCACTCACCGTCACCAATAAGGGTAAAAACCTTGCAATTTTTTTTCTGTATCTTAAGACCCAGGGCAATACCGATAGCCATGGGGAAACCGTGCCCGAGGGATCCTGTTGATGCTTCAATGCCAGCTATTTTATTACAGTCGGGGTGCCCGCCAAAGGCACTTTCGTAGCTCGCAAAGGTATCCAGATCGGCATAGGGGAAAAAGCCTTTCTCAGCAAGGATGGTATACAATCCGAGAGTGCCATGACCCTTACTCAGTATAAACCTATCTCGATCAGGATTGCCGGGATGAATCGGATCAATATGAAGAACTCCGTCGTAAAGCACCCAAAGTATATCGAGAATAGATAATGCGCTTGGGATGTGTCCTTCGCCGGCATCGGCTGACATTGTTATAATGGATCGTTTCATTCTATTCATTTTGAGCCGAAGTGCTGCGTTATCATACTCGATTTGCAAATGTTTAAAGGAAACTGAAGGACTATTTTCATGAGACATTAAGGAACCTCGATATTATGCTGTGCCATATTACACGAACCTCTGTTTTTCTTCCTGTTTATACATGATGTTCCACATCTGAAACTGTTTTTTAGCACACCTGCTATATTGTGCAAGACAATTCTCTGTTTTTAGACGGTACATCATGGAAGATGTTGCAAATTCAATGCCATGTAGGAAAGACCATTGTCAGATAATTATACTCTTTGTATTAAGCTTGCTTCCAGGTATTGAAACAAATGCTCCAGGCATATTTTGCGTGTCTGATCACAAAACAAGATGTATCTCTTTGCCATTATTGATACCTACAACAGAAAGATTATCAGGTGGCATCTCTAACGCCGCCGTCAATAAGATGACAAAATGCATGAGACTATGACTCTGATTATAGTACTCAGATAACAAAAAAGTTTTGCCTAAAATATGCATTCGGTAAGTTGATTGACATGTGGCATCCTTAGGTTCAATGTGTAACGTTCAAGATTGGAGCAACCGGGTGCTGAAAAACGGGAACCAATTGGTTTTGTAAAATGGGGTTGAGCGTCGCGGGGAATCCGCAGGTAGTGGTAATATGGCTTTATCGACGGGTTTGAGGCGGCGATCCTTGAGCTTCTGCGAGGTAGGGGCGGTTAAGTCTACAAGAGTATCCCTGGGGTCGGACCACGTTAAGTACTTAATATTCATATATTATAGTCCAAAAGATACCCGTGTGTCAGCGAAATACAAATGCGTTGCACAGGGCAGGTCTGTTTTCAGGGCTTACAACACTGTTTTCTATGGCAAAATAAAAAGTATGATAGCACATGGATGAAGGCCCGTTAGAACTGCTTCGGTCGGTCGGCCTGCTTTAAAATTCCATTAGCCGTGTGGCGCGACTTGATTTTACTATCTACAGGAAAACGACGGTTTGTCATAGTACTATATCATATCTCATGGTCACCGCCGCCCTGCCTTTCAAAGTGACGGTTGTTTTACAGAAGTATCCTTTTGATAGCAGGGGTGTAATCAGCCGTTTCCCGGAATGCATACCCTTCATAAATGGACATATCCGTTGTGAATTTATTTTTTCATGACAATGTCGCCTACCAATTTCGCGTTCCTGTTCTATCGGTCCGGTTCAGTTTCTTCCAGCCCTCTCGACATGTTCCGCGATTTGCTTTGTGCAGGATTTAAGTAATTTCATTCCGGTGCGATAATATGAACAAGCTATTGCAGCTACTGTTCGGCATTGTATCATTTGTGCTGAAGATGTCTGAAGGAGGCGGTATATGCTTGACCCCGTCAGTCTAAAGATGTTTTTCCGGTGTATGTGTCAAAAATCTGCCAGAGTAACAACAAATACCAGCCAGGTAACGGTTTCCGCCCTACCCGGACAACGCTCTGCAGATGACATGTCCCAACTCTCGCCTCTTTCGCGTCTCCTGGATAAGATCACCTCTCTTCTGAACTCCCTTGGCGGCAATGCCCCCGGTGGACAACCGGCGTCCGGGGATACATCGATGGAGACGGGCGTCTCGCCCAAGGGCATGACGAGTGACCTGGCCGATGTCCTGTCTGATTCAAACGCAAACGATAAACAGGGTGCTGTCCTCAACGGAAAGATGGTCACAGAGGGGGTTGTCCTCAACGGAAAGATGGTCACAGAGGGGGTAATCTTGCTTGTCGATAGCATCAATCAGGTGCTTTCGGATATCGATAAAGAGGTTGCAGGCATGCGCGAACAGCCGGATGTCTCCCATAGACAGACGATAGAGCTATCCGGGATAAAAAAGGATATTATTAATGTTGTCCTTCTTGGTTCCGATGATTCAGTGAGTGAAGCGGTTGCGAAGATTGGTATTTTTCTTGAAAAGAATGGTCTTTTAAGCGTCAATAAACAGTCACTCGAATACCGTATGAATGCCAATGTTAATGACACGGTAAATGTTTTAAAAAATGTTTGCGACACACTCTATGAAAGAATTCATCTTCTGATTAATGCAGGTGCACTGATGTATGCTGTATCGGAAAAGACGCAATGGGGTCGTGGAAACGGCACCGACAAGGCACAAGCGCTTCTGGATAAATCATTCAAAGAGCAGGCGGAAGCCCTTGAAAGCAAATTGAATACCGTTAAGGTGCTCATCGAGGGTTCATACAGCCTGCAGGGATTTTTGCAATTATCCCCGACGGATGGCAACAATGAATAATACCGAGTCGCCTTCATCCGCCCCTCTTTGTTGTCTCCTCCTCGCATTCCTCGACGTACTACAAGTACGCCTTCGTCGGCTCGTCGTCGTCGCCTCGATGTGCAAATGAATACAACTCGGTATAAAGTTTCAATAACGGCGATAAAAATATCAAAGGGCGTATGATGAGTTTGGAACACATGCGGAATTTCATTGATCTAACCTTGAAGGCCCTGGATGAGGCCGATGCTGATGCGTTCATCGAGATTCTTATGACACGTGAAAAAGAGAGAATGCAGGTAATGCAGGAAGATATGCACCTGGATGAAGAGGTAATAAAGAGTTGTATTGAAAAGGAAACGCGACTCATGGAACGCCTGGAGAAGGAGAGAAGCAGGCTTTTCAAAGAGATGGACAATCTCTCGCAAAGCAAAAGGGCAGCAAGGCGGTACTCGCCCAAATACCCTTTCCCGCCTATGCCTGTTTTTTTTGATAAAGAGGGCTAAATTTTACTTAAGTTTTAAAAATATTATCCGATAACGATAATAGGTGATGGAATGACAATATCTGATTTCCAGATTAGTAGTGTTATAAAAAGTTACACAATGAGTATGAAGGCTAAAGCGAAGGCCGACGAAAAAGAGCCGACGAATGGCAGCGTTGTGCACGAGGATCAGGTAATGATATCAGAAGACGCAAAAAGAATGTTATTTGAAAGAATAGGGGAGCAGATGTCGGAAAGATTTAAGGGGCATGATGAAGAAGGATATGTTATTTCGACTACTTATAGTGGATGACAATGCAGAGATCAGAGAAATTGTTCAGGAATATCTTAGTGATAACGATTGTCTGGTCGAAGGGGTAAGCAATGGGAGAGAGGCATTAGAAAAATACAACACAAACCCCTATGACATTATCGTTACAGATTTAAAAATGCCGGAACTATCCGGTATAGAACTGATAAAACTCATTAAACAAAAGACTGATATAACGGAATTCATTATTATCACAGGATATGCATCTGTTGATACCGCAATAGAAGCAGTAAAAATCGGCGCCTTTGATTACATCGTTAAGCCTTTCAGAATGGAAGAACTAAAGGTTGCGATAAAAAACGCCAAAGAGAAGATTATCCTCAAAAGAGCTAACGAAGAGCTACTGGGAAAATTGAAAATGTTTTATTCTGAAATAGAAAGATACAAGCAAAACGATAAGGATATCCCGGAGCTGAAAAATGTAGAGCAGGGTTATGATACTGAAAAACTTGTCGATAAAATAAAGTTTCTGGAAAAGCTGACGAAAAAACGTTTGATGATTGATGAAAACGCTAAGGATTAAGCCATGATCGAAGGGACAAACATCCTGATTGTTGATGATAATAACGATATAACATGCATCCTCTCCGACTTTTTTTTATTAAATGATTGCAACGTCTACACAGCCCCAACAGGTAAAAAAGCGATAGAACTTATCGGCAAAGAAAATATTGACGTAGCGATACTCGATGTGAAACTGCCTGATATAAACGGCATTGAGCTTCTCGATACAATAAAAATAGAGAACCAGACTGTTGCAGTAATAATGATGTCCGGCTATAACGACCATAATGCTATCATAGAAGCCATGAAAAAAGGGGCATCTGATTTTTTGCTGAAACCATTTGAGCTCGATAAGTTGATCCTTGTTATGCTGAGGACATTACGGGAAAGGTCTTTGTTGATTGAAAATGAACATATCTACAAAAGCTTAGAGGACAAAAAAAAGATTGAACTCCTGAACAGAGAACTACAGGGAAAGATCAAGGAACTGACGATGACGTATAACATATCGAACCGGTTCAACTCACTCAATATCTACGATGATATATACGAAAAGATGCTTGATATTATTTTCGATGTACTGGATGTAAGGCTTTGCAGATTCTATTTTTTTGATAGCTGCAGCAAGGAACCTATTCTCTACAAAGAAAAAAGGGGGAGCAATGGTGTTGCAGTTGACAGTAAAACATTCCTTTCGGAAGAATTTCTCCAACATTTGCATACCCCAAAAAAATGCCTGATCAGAGACAATCAGTTGTTTCTACCTATCATGATCAAGGACGAATACATAGGTTTTGTAATGGTTGAGAGAAAAAGAAATGGATCAGAAATAAACAACTACTACCACGACAGCGACGTATTTTTCCTGAAACTCATAGGAGAGAAGGCATCCACACAGATTGAAAATAGAATTTTATATGAGAGCCTTTTTGAAAATGTCTTTCAGACCCTTACATCTCTTATAGAGGCAATTAACAAAAGGGATTCATACACGGAAAGCCATTGCAAAAGGGTTACTGATACGAGTCTGCTTTTAGCAGAAAAAATGGGGCTGGCTGGCTATGAAAGGGATGTCATTAGATTTGTGGGACCTGTCCATGACCTCGGCAAGATAGGCATACCTGACTCGATACTGCTTAAACCGGGGGTGCTTACAGAAGAAGAATATCAAATAATGAAAAGTCACTCCATTTTTGGTGAAGAGATTCTTAGCAGGTTCGTAATCCTCGCCAGGGAATCAAAAGTAATAAGAAGTCATCACGAAAGATATGACGGCAAGGGCTATCCGGACGCGTTATCCAAAGAAGACATACCCGTCAGCTCACGAGTCATTGCCGTATGTGATACCTTCGATGCCATGACCACAAATAGGCCATACAGGAATGCGATGAAAAGGCAGGATGCTTTAAATGAAATCAAAAGATGCGCAAACAGTCAGTTCGATCCTTCGATAGTCGAATGCTTTATTACGATGATGGAGAATGACACAGATGACAGAGACTGAAAAAAGAGAATATTTCAGGATTGAGGATCGGCTTTCAATAAGATTGAGGATAATCACTCATGATGAATTTATGGCGATAGAAGATACAGTCAGATTCAGCTCCGCAAAAACTGCAGGAGACCTGAAGGAAATACAGTTTTTAAAAGGAATAGTAACAAATGAAGAGAAGGAAAAGGAGCAGCTCTACACCTATCTCCAGGTTATTGATAAGAAACTGGATATAATGCTCGATTATTTAAGCGAAACAACGGATACCGGGCCTTATATTACAAAATATCTTAAAGTCGATATAAGTGGTTCAGGTATCGGGTTTGTTTCTGATATTGAAATGAAAGAAGGGGAATACGTTGAGATAAAAGTTGTATTACCGATATATCCCCATTTAAAAATTACAACATTGTGTCGTGTTTTGAGAAGTGAAACGCGCAAGAAAGATGATAAACAGTTCTGGGAGGTTGCATTGGGTTTCCTTGTTATCAACGATAACGACAAGGATCTCCTTATTAATTACATCTTTATGAAAGAGAGGGAAATGTTACGCCATAAAAAAGAGTCTACAGGTTGATGGTGTAATGGATATAACGACATTATTAGGGCTTACCGTTGGGATTGGTGCAGTGATTGCCTCTTTTTTGATGGAAGGTGGACACCTCTCTTCATTAATCCAGGCGCCGGCTATGATTTTAGTAATCTGTGGAACATTTGGTGCAGCCATTGTTACTATCCCTTTCGCCGAGTTAAAAAGCTTACCAAAATTAATAGGCATTGTCCTCTCCGATAGGAAGCTAAATTCCCAACAACTTATCGACCTTATCTGTGATCTTGCCTATAAATCCCGGAAAAATGGTCTTTTGAGTCTTGAAAATGAGCTTCCTAAAATTAAGGATTCTTTTCTGAAGAAGGCGGTGCAGCTCTCCGTTGACGGATTTGAAACGAACAAGATTAGAGAGATACTTGAGATAGAAATGGCATATATTGAAGAGAGGCATAAGGTTGGGGCAGCATTTTTTCAGAAATTGGGGGGTTTTTCTCCCACCTTTGGTATAATCGGTACCGTTCTCGGCTTGATTCATGCATTAGGGAATATGGAAAACAGCGCAGGCATGGCATCATCAATAGCGACAGCCTTTATCGCCACGCTCTGGGGTGTTGCGCTTGCAAATATTATTTATTTGCCTATATCAGATAAACTCAAGGCTAAACATCAATACGAGGCGCTTCATCTTGATATCATTTGTGAAGGTGTTATCTGCCTCTCCATGGGAGATAATCCAAGGGTCATACGGATGAAGCTCATGTCATTTTTACTTCCCAATAAGAGAAGTGGTGATATTTAATGAGGAAAAAAAACAACAACGACGAGCGTGAAAATCTCGAAAGATGGCTTCTTACATACGCAGACCTCATCACTTTATTGCTTGCCTTTTTTATCATGATGTACACATTCTCAAAACAAGATGCACAGAAATATGATGAAGTGTCGGCTCATCTTAAGGCCATTTTTTCAGGCGGTTCAGGTCTCTTGCAACAAGGGAAAGCAATGGGTGCATCTCCCTTAGAATCGCCGTCCAATGCAAACTCAACAGAGGCAATAAAGGAAAAGCTCAAGAATGAGCTTAAAGAAATATCCGGTGAAAATAGCTTAAAAAATAGTATTTTTATCTTTACAGATGCAAGAGGTGTTGTTATCAGGATAATGGATAAGGCGTTTTATGATGAAGGGAAGGCTGATCTGAAACAGGGTGCAAAAAATGCCCTCGATAAAATTGTCCCTACTATGAAAGAGATAAAAAACCATATCAGAATTGAAGGTCACACAGACAATACACCTATCAGCAAGGGGGAATTTAAGTCCAACTGGGAGCTTTCGGTGAGAAGGGCTACGGAGGTTGTAAGATACCTTATTGAAAAAGGACCAATACCACCTGAGAGGATATCTGCAACCGGCTATGCTGAATACCGACCGATAATCAACAACGATACCCCTGAAAACAGGGCATTAAATAGAAGAGTAGAGATCATTATCGAGAACACCAAATATTAATAACAAACAGACAACAACAAACAGGCCGCAGAATAAGCATACCGCAAGCTAACCGGATAAACCCGACATGCAGATTGCTTGGATTAAACCTTCGTCTCTGAATGGTTTGTCGAGGAATGCATCTACGTGATGTTCTTTGAGTGATTGCCTCTGGCGTTCGCTCATAAAGCCGCTCGCTATGATAATTTTTATATCTTTGCGTATCTTTCTCATTTCTTTAAGAACTTCATTGCCCTTCATCCCAGGCATTATCATATCAAGGATCACAAGATCTATGGTATGATGAGATTCTTTAAAGATATTGATTGCTTCAATACCGTTTCTTGCTTCAATAACCTGCACTCCTTCCCCGGTAAGTACACCCTTAAGAAATTCCCGTATAACATCTTCATCATCGACAATAAGAATCCGTGATCCTGCTTTAATGTGGTTTTTTGTCACACCTTCTTTTGATACTTCGTTTTCTGTTCTTAATATATTTAGGGGGAGATAAATAATAAATGCTGTCCCCTTTCCCTCTTCACTGTCAACCTCTATGAACCCCCCATGATCATTGATCGTCTTCCTCACAAGATAAAGGCCCATCCCCACATTATTATCTTTTGTCTTTGTGCTGAAATAGGGTTCAAAGATCCTTTTTTTGAGTTCTTCGGTCATTCCCGGTCCTGAATCCTTGATTTCGATAACAACAAATCCTCTCCCGTCTTGCGTATATTTGCGTTCAGTGATTACGTTCAATTGACCCGCTCCGTTCATTGCATCTTTTGCGTTGATAAAGATGTTAAGTAATGCGTTCTGCATCTCTGCCTCATCTCCTTGGGTTGGAGGGAGCTCCTCACACAGGCGCTTATTAACTTCAATATCTTTATAGCTTACCTCGATCAGGAAAACTAAATCATTAAGTATGGCATTAACGTCCACGATACCAACCCGTCTCGCCTGCCTTCTTGAAAAGCTTAAAAGACGCTGGGTGAGTTTTGCAGCCCCTTGAGCAGAATTTTCTATGGCTGTCGTATATTTTAATAATTTATCATCATGTTTGAGAAAATTTTTCATGAGAGAGGCATATCCAAGTATGCCGGTTAAGAGATTATTGAAGTCATGCGCAATGCCACTGGCAAGAAGGCTGAGACTTTCCACTTTCCCCTTCTGTAGTGTTTGTTGATTCTCAATATTTTCCTCAAGGATATCGCGTAAAATAACACATTTCATATGCCCATCTTCCGGGTGTTCTCCCTTCAACGGAGAGCATCTCATATTGAACACTTTATATTCATGACCCTTAAGATACTCAACTTTTCCATCAAGCGGTTTCTCAGTTGTAATGAGGTCGTTATCAAGGCCATTAAAGATATTGCTGAATTTTTCACCAACTAAATGGTTCTTCTCGCTTTTAAATTCATCCTCAGCCTTTTTATTCGCATAGCAGATGGTACCATTTCTGTCCAATAAAAACAGTGGATCAGGAAACTCGTCCAGCATTTTTTCATAGAGCATGCTATGGGTTTTGCTTTCTACTGGCGAAAGTGTCTTTTGGGGGAGAAAGAGCAATTTATTAAATACATCGCATATCATTCTCAATTCTCTGAGAAAAGGTTCGTCAAATGTCTTGTGTAGTCTTTTCCCTAACATCAGGTAACCGACAATATCCATTTTATTTTTCAGCGGGTACACATAGAGAATGCCGTAACCAAAGACATTATTGAGGAGAGAAGGGGACATGGCACCGGCACACATAGTATTAACTACATCTGAATCAAGATTATCATCAGAATTTTCAATGCTGAAGAACCCGTATTTGCCGGCATCGCCGTTGTTTATTGAAACCCTGCAGACCTCAAAGAGCATTTCTTCTACAAGTATTTCAGGGCCATGAGTAATAAAATTTTTTTCTTTCTCTAAGCACTGCAGCAGGCGCATTATAACAGAATAATTATTTACTGTCCTTTCGTAAAAATCCCATTGATAACTTATCGCTTCAGATATGAGTTTATCGGTTATCATCAACAATTGATATTTAAAACCTCCATATGTTTTTTAATTTCCCTTTCAATATTTTCTTTTTCTTTTAATAAGATAAGGCTTTCCGGGTCTGCATGATAATCGGGGTTGAGAAGGAACCTGTCTGCTGTCTGCGTAATCTTCACAAGATGTTTGTATTCTTCTTCGAAGGGTTGCTGCTCATGGTGATACCTGATGACGTGAGATATTGCCTCTGGAAGTTTCCATTTCATTGCAATAATATGTCCAATTTCCTGATGGTCGATGCCGAATATATTGTTCTCAATTTTGTTGAGTGAATTGCCATTTGTATTTGCCCCACACACTATTGAATTGTAATTATCCACCTCAGCGTAAAACACAATTTTGCCGATGTCATGAAGCAGCGATGATATATATACCTTTTGTGGCTCTTCTGCTAATGTTTTTTCTGACAGAACCTTTGCTGAACATGCCACATATATGGAATGTTTCCAGAAAGTTAGCAGGTCCTCATCCCTGAGCTTAAGTGTTTTTCTGATGTTTTCCATGAACAACAGGCAAACAATAATGCTTTTTGTTTCCTGAAAGCCGATGTTAATTATTGCCTGCGGAAGACTGAAGATTTCAACACCCCGGTTGTAATAGGCTGAATTCGCAATGCTTATTATCTTGGAGGATAAAGAAAGGTCATACCTTATAACATCACTCAAACCCTTGGCAGAAGAGTTTGAGTCATTGAGAATCTTGATTACAGTATCAACAATACCCTGCAGTGATGGAATAATTTTAAGTGCAGCGGCTCTATTTATTAGTGTTTGCCTTACCATAAGATGTCCAATTTGAGATACGCTCTTTTCATAGAAGCATTAGTCATATCTGATCATGTTATTTCTTGGGAAGAAAACCTGAATCCGCTCACTGTTTTCTGTAATTCCATAGAGAGTTCTAATAATCTGTTAGCTATCCCATTAGTTTCTTCCGAAGACTTCGAAGTTTCTTCCGAAATAAGTGCAATTTCTTCAATGTCTTTTGCTATCGTTTCCGTGGTCGATGACATTTGCTCTGTGGCAGAAGCGATCTGTTCCACCATAAGTTCGAGTTCGTTGGCCTTGGTTACAATCGCTGTAAGGGCATCTCCTGACTGTGCCGAGAACGTTACACCTGTGCCGACCTTCTCGGAAACGCCTTTCATTGAATTAACGGCCCCGGTCATTTCTTCCTGAATAGCTTTAATTGTCTCACCTATTTCTGACGTTGCCTTTGCTGTCCTCTCCGCGAGTTTGCGGACTTCGTCAGCAACAACGGCAAACCCCCTCCCCTGTTCACCGGCACGAGCTGCCTCAATAGCGGCATTCAGCGCAAGAAGGTTCGTCTGATCTGCTATATCGTCAATAACACCAATAATGTTACCTATGTGTTTGGAACGATCGCCGAGAGATACAATAAGTCTTCCAAGCCCTTCAACGGTACTGGCAATCTCCTGTACTTCTGCAACTGCCTTGCGGACTATTTCTTCGCCACCCTTGGCAACAGTCACGGTATCTGCTGTATAAGTCGCAATAGAACCTACATTTTTGGCAACATCTGCAACGGTTCTTGATGTCTCTTCGGCTGAAGCTGCTACCTGGGTAGATCTTGTTGCCTGGTCTTTCGCCCTGTGAGACATTTGTCCTGCACTCTCATTCAGCTCCTGACCTTTTGCTGCAAAGCCCTGAGACGCCGACTGGACATCCTTTACAACCTCTCTCCATCTCTCAATCATATTTTTCATGGCACCAAGAAGTTGACCCACCTCATCCTGTCTCTCTACAATTATCTCCATACTCAGATCCCCTTCAGCAAGCTTATTGGCTGACTTGACGAGATACTTCAAGGGACCCAATGTCCTTTTGGTGTAGGTGTATATAAACAGGCTTGTTAAGAGAATTAATATTACGGATATACCACATATAACAAGCACAATACGATTAAAGGCGGCAAAGTAGTGGCTCTTTGGTATTCCGATATAAAGTGCCCCGATAACCAGCCCTTCCTTGTTTTTTAACGGCTCATAAGCAGTGAAGTAGCTAATTCCATCAATATCCAGTGTGCCGCGAAAAGGTTTTCCGTTTTTAATAACCATATCGCAAACGGGAGCTGAAAGTTTCATTCCGGTAATTCGTTTCCCATCTTTATTTACCATATTGGTGGAAATAAGCGTATCATTCATGTAGATGCCCGCCGATCCCCGAAATACCTCTCCCATTTTGTCAACAAGTTGGGCGTCATCATTAAGCCCATAAAAACCCATTAGAAGCTTGTTATCCTGAATGCTGATATTGGTTGCTTTTATCCTCTCTTCTAAACTGGATGTGCTATTCGACAATCCGCCGTCTTTAGAGAGAAGTAGTTCCCAGAATACCTTCACTTCTTCGTCGAGAGCAACGCCAGCTTGTCTTGACATATCGCCCCTTACCTGCCACAAACACGTAAAAGCAGTTACAACGATACTTACTATGACAACAATGGAACTGAAAATTGTAAACTTTTTTCTAAGGCTGAGACTTTTCACTCCGACTAACCCCTTTTTTACTACTTATCCAAATTTATTGATATCTTTATAAAGTATTGCAGTCCTTATTTTATTATCGTTCAATAAAAAAATAACTTAAGTAGTTGTATACAAATAACTGATGTTTTGTGCTCAAATCTTTACAGTCTGATAGCAGGAAAACAGATGTCATACTTTAAATTGAAATGCTTTCTCACGAAAAAGCCCCAGCGATGCATGCGTGACGGCATAGCCTTTATCCATAATTCACAACAAGCCGTGCGATCTCTTCAAGTGGAACCACCTTATTCACCGCATTCAGCTTTATTGCCTCCTTGGGCATGCCGAAGACAACACAGGAGGCTTCATCCTGGGCGATGTTGTATGCGCCTGCCTCCTTCATCTCCAGCATCCCCTTTGCCCCGTCATTCTCACGGCCGCCTCGTTGCAATCGATAAACTTATCTTCATAAATCAAAAACACAGGATCCAGAGATTTTTCGAAGAGCAGGTGAAACTTATTCTCGCTTTCTTTTAACAGCTCTTCCGCACGCCTTCGTTCGGTGATATCTTCATTTGTCCCTTCATAATAGAGTATAGTGCCATCAGGATCGCGAACGGTATGGGCATTGATGGATATCCAGAATGTGCTCCCGTCTTTCCGGTACACCTGGGCTTCAATTCCCTCAACAACACCATGCTCGGTGAGGAGGTGCTTCACTCTTTCCCTGTCCTCCGGGTTCACATAGACCTGGTGCCCTATATCGATGATGCTTTTTGTTACCTCCTCGGGGGATGTAAAACCGAACATCCTTGCGAAAGAGGAGTTGACACTGAGATACCTGCCTTCCAGGGTTGTCTGAAAGATGCCTTTGATAGCATTATTGAAGATGCTGCGGTATTTCTCCTCACTTTTGTAGAGGGATTCTTCCGCCTGTTTCCGTTCCGTAATATCCTGGATCAAGGCAATAAGATAATCGATAGAACCATCGTCTTTTTTTACAGGGTTAGCTGAAATAGCTACGTCGATAATTGCGCCATCTTTTCTGATATAATGTTTCTCTGGCACATAGCCTGCAATTTCCTCTGAATGCATCCAATTGTAATATTCATTTAATTCATGTCCTAAATCCTCTTTCGGTGTAAGATCGGCCCAGGTTGTTTTTAAAAGCTCTTCCCGTGAATATCCTACCATTTCGCAGAATCTGTCGTTTACTTCAAGCCATTGCATATCAGGTGACACAATGGCGATGCCGATTAGCGGGAGATTAAAAAGGGCATGAAAACTGTTTTCACTTTTCCGCACGTCATTAATAGATTGCTCCTTTATTTTCCCTTCATCACTCATGGATTGTGTTCCTTAAAATAGACACCCCGTTCCTCCAAAGAATTTATTTTTATTCATTATTATAGAATATATCCGGCTAAAGAAAAGCACTATTGGGGGGGGAGCGAAGTCCCTTATATGAAAAAGAATTAGTCGGGGGGGGTAGTGACAAACTTCCTTTTTCTTTCTGAAACTAAAGTGTGTTAGCTCAGAAGGGGCTTCGCTTTAGAAGATTCACTTTTGTGTTTCATGAACGTTGAAAAGGTTCTAAAAAGACACTATGTCATTGCCAAAATTTCCTCGAGCATCTCACCTCATGTTAAAATAGCTCAACGTTGTCTCCAAAATCTTTAGAATCGACCGCTGTTACGCCATGTTTCTCCAATTTTTTCGAAAGGCACGGCTTGCCGGGTACATCCTGGCCAAAATATGATCTGTGTATTTGCCGCTCCTGATGCATAGTGTACTTGCTGACAAGCTGCTTTATATAATCCATTTCCACGCCTTCACCATTACATGGCAGGGTTTCCCTGGCATATGCAACCAGTTCTTGCAAGCCACCGGTAATGCTGCTTATAATTTCATCAGCCCTTGTATGGGCGGTTACACTGTTAATTAAAAACCCTATGGCGTTCGAAAGATCTTTGGTTTCACCTTCAAGACTATGCAGCAACAGGAGAAGGCTATGATTTGTTTGATCGAGCGAAACATGCAGGCCCTCCATAATACCCGTTATGTCTTCTGTTTTTCCGTAGTTTTCACTATCTGTGCCGCTACCATCTTTCTCAAGCTCCCGTGCGGCGTCACTGATACTTTTCAGTATTGCGGTAATCGCCAATGTCTGACCTCTGGCGCTGTACGACAATGTCCTTATGGCTTCGGCAAGTACGCTGAGCGCTGCGCCTTTTTCCCCCGCATGTGCTGCCTTTATCTGTGCGTTTATTGCGATCAGTTCAATTTCTGACCCGATCTCTTCAATATCATTAACAAACACAGAAAGCTCGCGGATTGTGTCGGATACCGAACGCACAGCATCCGATAGCTCATTATCCAATTCCTTATTTTTATTAAAAGAAGTTGTTATGGTGGATATGGAACGACCAAGTTCGGACATAAAAGAAGTGCTGCCTCCACCGGCAACGTTGTTTAGTTTTGCTACCTCTTCTGACATTTCTAAAACACGGTTTGTCAGACCTCCAAGACTTTCAATAATCCTGTTAACGGCTGATATAAATTCGTTTTTTGCATTTTCAAGCTGTTGGATCTGAAGCTCGCCAATATCTCGTATTGCATATATACATACGTTTCCATTGCTGTCTTCATTAGTTGCTGCAAGGCAGACCTCATCAAATATATCAGTCACATGCTCTATCTGCTGGCGGGTGATATCGTGAACTTGCAATGATGATACCACCTCCGATATATCAGACGAAACCTGCTCAGACTGTATGGCTAAACGCTGAACAACTCCGGACGACTGAATACGCTTTTCAGATAACATTTGAAGGTCTGCTGTGATGCTATCGAGCACGGCATGTGTTATTTCATTCTTCGAATCCTTATAAGAAAACATCCTGTAAAGAACCTGCCGCACCTCTTCCTGCAACAGTGAAAGACCTTTATGGATATCCGCCGTCTTTGAATCTATGACAACAGACAGCTTTTCTATGTCATCTGCCAGGATATTAAAACTGTTATCACTACTCGCAAGACGAGCATTCTCTATTTTTGTTGCAACACTGAGGACACGAAGATGTTTAACTATTCTTTTAAAAATGTCTAAGGGCACGTTCGTATTTTTGCCGATATCCAGCATCTTCTGCAATACTGTGGAACTGTTATTCAATTTAAGTTCGGAATATTGAAGACGTTCCTTAATCATTTCAAATGCACTGTGAAGTCTTTCTGTGTCCTCTGAAACTTTATCGCTTGTGATCAGTTCAACGGATGAGTTCGCTGTTCTCGAAATCTTCGTTGCCCTTGAAAAGACACCGTTCATACCGGCGCCTATGGAAAGAAAATCATTCTCAGTTGATCTGTTCAGCGCTTTAAGTTCTTCTGCATATTGTTTGATCATGCCTGCAAAATCATGTTCTTTATTTTTGAAAATCACGTCGTTACTGTCCGTAGGGGCAATCGGTAGGGTAAATTTCTTCATCTATATGTATTTTCGGATTTATGTGAGAAAACTTAAGCGGACTTATAAGTAATGTCAATTCATTTCAGGGACTCTGCACTGGTTGTTCGAATTCCGTAATTGCCCGTGTTTCCATTGACAAAAGGTCATACAGCTTAAGGCCAATCTTTGATAACAGATCGTTCAACTCATCAAATGACTGCTGTTCCAACTTCTCTATGATAATCAATGCAGTACCCAGAAGCCCTTCTTTCTTTAGAAGGGCATCCGAGATCTCCAGGGAAAGGTCGAACTCCCGCAAGACCTCCTCGAGGGGCCTTTGAAAAAGGACATCGATAAGGGAAAAGAGCCCTGCCATAAAGGCGCCTCCAGCAGTCGCCGCGTTGCCTGTAACCTTAAGTACGATAAGCTCCATTAATCTTCCCCGCATCGCAGCACGCTCTAAGAGTGGATTTGTCTTGATATCCGCTGACTCGCCAGCAAAGAGAAGCAAAGTAACCCACTTCTGGAGGTTTCGGGTACCAAGCATCATGAGTGCCTGCGGGATGGAGCTTATTTTCTGCCCTGTGTAAAATGCAGCAGAATTGATGTATTTCAGGAGCATAACATTCAATCCAGCATACTTTTTAAAGATCCTTTCCAGGAATGAATATTCTTCATCCCGTGAAAGCCCCCTGTACAACTCTATCAGGGCTAAATGAGCTGGTGAGAGCCTCTTGGCTTTGATGACCGATGGTTTTGCGAAAAAGTAACCCTGGAATAATTCATAACCGAGGTCCAGACAATATTCAAAATCCTCTTTTGTTTCTACCTTTTCTGCGAGAAGCTTCACAGGATAGTGTCTCATCACCTCACAGATCTCTCCAAGTTTTTCCCTGCCACAGGCCATCAGGTCTACCTTGACGTAGCTTATAAGCTCGATGATGGAATGAAAGGGGTTTTCAATGATAAAATCGTCAAGGGCAAACTGGTAGCCATCTTCTTTCAATTTTTTACAGAGTTTCACCACCTTGTCTGTAATCATTACTGTTTCGAGTATTTCAAAGACAGTAGAGCCTTTTGGCATCAAATCTATCACGGGGCTATCAAGGATATCGGCATCAACGTTTACGAAACACCTTTGATCTCCAATAAGCTGCTTGATACCAACATTGTTGAGTGCATTGGCTATGACACTTGCTGTTGCCCTCGCGCTGTCAGTTACCTGTGCGGATAGCATGTCACCGCTCCTGAACAGGAGTTCGTACGCCACAATCCTGTTCTGTTTGTTCAGGATTGGCTGTCTGCCGACAAATGCATCGCTTATTATATTCTCATGCATAATCAATTACATACATCGGGAAGAATATCATGGTTGAAAAAGACAATACAAGAGAATTTATCCCCCTAAGTTTTACATTCCCTTTCATCAATCTCTCTTAAATGATTGACGCAAGGGGTGCAGGGTACCCTCATGTCTGAAATAGAGGTTTTTTTCTTAACTTCATAAGGATATTATGCTATAGGGCATAATAACAAGATATGTGCTGTAGCAGCAATTTTTGGAGAGGCCCACGTGAATGAACAGTACTAAACC